>DCKU01000147.1:0-3413 GCA_002320455.1 Salinisphaera sp. UBA1666 | reverse complement strand
AGAACGCTGGATTGCCGGCGTATCGTTATTTCTTGGGCGCTCGTCCCGCAGGGTTGGGCCGCCCATAAAAATTGACTAGGGGCGCTTAGCGGCGTTGCAAGTCTTGATCGTGGCACGCCACGATACGGCGACTCGCGCCTTGCTAAACGCGATTTGCGGTTTCCAACGCGGCGCTCGTATGAAGCGTCAACAGGCCCTACCTTCCCCACGTTCTAGACTCAAAGCCATGCGCGACCAACTACAAGCCATGATCGATGCCGGCCGGGACACGCCGCTAGCCCGGTTCACGCTCGGCGAGCTGCTCCACCGCGAAGGTGATTACTCGACCGCCATTGACCATCTGGCCGAGGCCGTGCGCCAGGACCCGAGCTATTCCGCGGCCTGGAAGCTCTACGGCCGTGTTCTGCTGGACGCTGAGCGCTACCGCGAGGCCGTCGACGTGCTGGCGCGCGGTGTCGAGATTGCCCAGGACAAAGGCGACAATCAGGCCGCGCGCGAAATGCAGGTCTTTGCCAAGCGCGCGGCCAAACAGGTGGATGCCACGCCCGGCGGCTCCGGCCAGAGCGATTAGATGTCGGTCTATACCCGCGTCACCGAGGACGACTTGCGCCGGCTTCTGGCCGATTATGCGATCGGCGAGCTCGAAGATTTCCGCGGCATTTCGGCCGGCGTCACCAACACGAATTATTTCGTGGACACCACGCTGGGCCGCTGGGTACTCACGTTGTTCGAGCAGTCGGCGCCCGACGAGCTGCCGTTTTTCATGCAGCTCATGGATCATCTGGCCGCCCACGGCGTTCCGGGCGCGCATCCGGTGGCTCGTAACGACGGTCGGTTTCTGTCGTCGGTACAGGGCAAACCAGCGGCCCTGGTCTATCGCCTAGAAGGCGCCAGCACCGATACGCCCTCGACCGCCCAGTGCCGGGCGCTGGGCGGCGTGGTGGCCGAAATGCACCGCGGCGTCGCCGGCTTCGAGCGGCGCCAGTCGAACCCGCGGGATCTAGCCTGGATCAAGACCGCGGCCAACCGTCTGGTTGACCACTTACCGGCCGAAGAGCGCGAGCTGCTTGCCGACGAAATCGCGTTCCAGGCCGAGGCCGCCACCACACACTTCGCGCATCTGCCGCATGCGGTCATTCATGCGGACCTGTTTCGCGATAACGTGCTGCTGCGCGGCGATCGCGTGGCCGGCATCATCGATTTCTATTACGCCTGCTACGAGTGTCTGTTGTTCGACCTGGCCGGCATCTGCAGCGACTGGGCGTTTCAAGACGGCACGTTTTTGCCCGAGCACTGGCAGGCGTTCGTGAGTGCTTATACCCGCCGCCGGTCGCTGACCCGGGAGGAAATCGCAGCCTGGCCGGCCATGCTGCGCGCTGTAGCGCTGCGCTTCTGGGTTTCGCGCCTGATCGACGCCTATTTTCCGATGGGTGGGCCGGATGTGCAGATCCATAACCCCACCCCGTTCAAGGCGCTCTTGCTGAGCTATCGCACCAGCCCGCCGGACGTGGCCGCCGTATGATCGGACTCATCCAGCGGGTGCGCTCGGCCCACGTAGATATCGCCGACCAGCGCGTCGCCGAGATCGGGCCGGGTTTGCTGGTCCTGGTTTGTGCGGTGCCCGACGACACGCCGGCGCGAGCGCAACGCCTGGCCGAGCGGATACTCGCCTATCGCGTTTTCAACGACGACGCCGGACGGATGAACGTCGGTGCGATGGCCGCCGAGCGCGCCGTGCTGGCCGTGCCTCAGTTTACGCTGGCCGCGGATACGCGCTCCGGTAACCGACCGGGATTTTCGAGCGCTTGCCCGCCCGAGCGCGCGGCCGGCCTCTTCGATGACTTCGTGGCCGCGCTTGGCCAGCGCCATAGCCCGATCGCGACCGGACACTTCGGCGCCGACATGCAGGTGGGCTTGATCAACGATGGGCCCGTGACGTTCTGGCTGGAAAGCTAGGACACTCAACGGGCGCGGTCGTGACACTCGCCACGCTATGGGCAAGTGCGTATCATCTGGCGTCCGTTAAGGCTTGAATCAGGGTCGTCATGACAGCGCGTCGCGCGACGATAGAGCGTCGAACCGCCGAAACCGATATCCGCGTTGAGCTCGATCTCGACGGCACGGGCGCCTACAGCGCCGCTACCGGCGTTGGTTTTTTCGAGCATATGTTGCATCAGGTCGCTCGCCACGGGCTGATCGATCTGACCGTGTCCGCCAACGGCGATCTCCATATCGATGACCACCACACGGTAGAAGACGTCGGTATCGTCATCGGCCAGGCACTGCGCGAAGCACTGGGCGACAAGCGCGGTATCACGCGCTACGGTCATGCCTACGTGCCGCTGGACGAGGCGCTATCGCGCGTGGTCATCGATTTCTCCGGCCGGCCGGGCCTGTTTTTCCGGGCCGACTTCACGGCCGAGAAGATCGGCACTTTCGATACCGAGCTGGTGCGCGAGTTTTTCGGCGGCATCGCAGCCGGGGCGGCTATGACGCTGCATATGGACAACCTGTCCGGGGCTAACGCACATCACATCGCCGAAACGTTGTTTAAGGCCTTTGGGCGCGCCCTGCGCGCAGCGGTGGCCTTCGATGAGCGCGCGCTAGATGCCCTGCCCTCTACCAAGGAACATCTGTAATGGCCACCGTCGGCATTATCGATTACGGCATGGGCAATCTGCACTCGATTGCCAAGGCGTTGCGCTATGTCGCCTCGGACGAGCAGATCGAGGTTAGCTTTGATCCCGACGCCCTGGCCCGCATGGACCGGCTGGTCCTGCCCGGCGTAGGCGCGATCGGCCACTGCATGGACGAGCTGCACCGCCTAGAGCTCGATGCGATGCTGGGCGAAGTGCTGGGTCAGAAACCGCTGATGGGTGTGTGTCTGGGCATCGAGGCCTTGATGGCCCACTCGGAAGAATCCGGCGGCGTGGACTGTCTCGGCGCCTTTCCCGGCGATACCGTCAAATTTGCCGAGCCCAATGCCCAGCCCGACGGCACCCGCCGCAAGATCCCGCACATGGGCTGGAACCAGGTCCGGCAAGAGCGTCATCACCCGCTGTGGAAAGATATCGCCCCGGATTCCTGGTTCTATTTCGTGCACAGCTATCACGTAGTGCCGGCCGAGCCTCGGCATATCGCGGGCACAACCGACTACGGCGTGCGCTTTGCCTCAGTGATCCTGCGCGAGAATACGTTCGCGGTGCAGTTCCACCCCGAAAAGAGCCAATCCGCCGGCCTGCAGCTGCTGGCCAACTTCCTGGAATGGGACGGTCAGGCGTACTAGGGTCTGTTGATGTTTCATACGAGTCCGCGCCAAGCGCTGTTTTGCGGCAAGACGAGGCGTAGCGCGCGCTGCGCAGTCATTCTGCGCAAGCGTGCTAGAACGCTGGATTGCCGCAAAACAGCGCTTG
>DCKU01000073.1 GCA_002320455.1 Salinisphaera sp. UBA1666 | reverse complement strand
CGCTTAAGTGAACGGCATTACGCCAAGCCAGCGGGCTTTTTCGTGTCCGTCTACTCGACCAGCCGCATCCCTGTGGCAGCCCGCAGCGCCTCGAACGACACACCGTCGAAACGCTCGATGACATTGGCGCAGCGTTGATCGGCATCGATCTCGAACACGCCTAAATCGGTATAGACCCGCCGCACACAGCCGGTGCCGGTCAGCGGCAGGTCACAGGTCTCGACCAGCTTGGGCGTGCCGTCCTTTGCGGTGTGGCGCATCAGGACATAGACCTGTTTCGCGCCTACGGCAAGATCCATCGCGCCGCCGACGGCAGGCGGATAGGTGGCGTCGCGCGTGGCCCAGTTGGCTAGGTCGCCGGTGGCTGAAACCTGGAAGGCGCCCAGTACGGCCAGGTCCAGATGGCCGCCGCGCATCATGGCAAACGATTCGGCGGTATCGAAGTAGCAGCCGCCAGCGATCAGCGTGACCGGGTCTTTCGCGGCATTGATCAGGTCCGGGTCGTATTCTTCATCGGTCGTCGGCGAGCGGCTGACGCCCAGGATGCCGTTCTCGCTGTGATAGATGACCTGGCGGCCCTCGGGCACGTGGTTGGCCACGATGACCGGCAGGCCGATTCCGAGATTCACGTAGGCGCCGTCGGGTATATCGGCGGCCAGGCGAGCGGCCATGTCGTGAGTGCTGTAGCGGGGCGGGGTCATAGCGCCTCTCGGACGGCGACACGATCGACGAATATGCCGGGCGTGGCCACGGCTTCGGGATCCAGGGCGCCGAGGGCGGCAGCCTGGGCCACCTCGACGACCGTGCAACGAGCAGCCGTGGCCATCACCGGATTGAAGTTGCGGGCCGCGGTGTTGTAGACCAAATTGCCCCAGGGATCGGCCCGCGCGGCGGACAGCAGCGCATAGTCGGCCGCCAGCGGGGCCTCGAGCACGTGGCCACGGCCGTCAATCATGCGGGTCTCCTTGCCTTTGGCCAGAGCGGTGCCATAGCCGGTGGGCGTAAAGAATCCGCCCAGCCCGGCGCCCGCGGCGCGCATGCGCTCGGCCAGGGTGCCTTGAGGCACCAGTTCCAGCTCGATCGCCCGTTGGGTGTACAGGCGCTCGAACCAGACCGAGCCGCGCGAGCGCGGATAGCTGCAGATGACCTTATCGACCAGACCCTCGCGCAGCAGGGCCGAGACGCCCGTTTCACCCGAGCCGGTGTTGTTGGAGATGACGGTCAGGTGGCGCGGCCCGGCCGCGCAGACCGCGTCGATCAGCGCGAACGGGATACCGGAGCTGCCAAAGCCGCCGATCATCACGTGGGCCCCGTCGGGCATATCGGCCACGGCGCTTGCCATGTCGGTGACGAACTTATCGATCATCGGTGGCAGCGATTGATCAATAGATCTCGAACAGACCCGCAGCGCCGATGCCGCCGCCCACGCACATGGTCACTACGCCGTACTTGGCGCCGCGGCGCTTGCCCTCGATGAGCAGATGACCGGTCATGCGCGCGCCGGACATGCCGTAGGGGTGGCCCACGGCGATCGATCCGCCGTCCACGTTATATAGGTCGGGATCGATGCCCAGCCGGTCGCGACAGTACAAACACTGGCTGGCAAAGGCTTCGTTGAGTTCCCATAGGCCGATGTCAGAGACATCCAGATTAAAGCGATTGAGCAGCTTGGGCACGGCAAACACCGGGCCGATGCCCATTTCGTCGGGATCGCAGCCGGCCACGGCCATACCCAGATAGGCGCCCAGCGGTTCCAGGCCCAGCCGCTCGGCTTCTCTGGCTTCCATCAGCACACAGGCCGAGGCGCCATCGGAAAGCTGGCTGGCGTTGCCGGCCGTGATGTATTGCCCAGTCTCGACCTGCTGGCCGTTGGCAAACACCGGCTCCAGGCCCTGCAGGCCTTCCAAAGTGGTTTCCGGGCGGTTGCCCTCGTCCTGCGACAGGGTGACTTCCTGCTTGCTGACCTCGCCGGTCTCCTTGTTCTTGACCGACTGGATGGTGGTCATGGGCACGATTTCGTCGTCGAAACGACCGGCCTCCTGGGCCGCGGCGGTGCGCATCTGCGACTGATACGCATATTCATCCTGGGCCTCGCGCGAGACCTGGTAACGATCGGCCACGACCTCGGCGGTCTCGAGCATGCTCATGTACAAGGCCGGCACCTGCTCGACCAGCCACGGATCCTTCTGGCGGAACGTGTTCATGTGCTCGTTCTGCACCAGAGAGATCGACTCCAGCCCGCCGCCGACGACACAGTCCATCCGATCGGTGACAATCTGCTTGGCCGCCGTGGCGATGCCCATCAGCCCGGAGGCACATTGCCGGTCAATGCTCATACCGGGGATCGAGGTCGGCAGGCCGGCGCGCAGGGCCACCTGGCGGGCAATGTTGGGTGCGGTGCTGCCCTGCTGCATCGCCGCGCCCATGACGACATCGTCGATGCTGGCCGGATCAACGCCGGCCCGTGAAACGGCATGGGTGACAGCATGGCCGCCGAGCGCCTGGGCCTGCGTGTTATTGAACGCGCCGCGATAGGCTTTGCCGATGGGGGTGCGGGCGGTGGATACGATGACGGCTTGGCGCATTTTTTATCTCCTCCGAAGGTTTTGACGGGCTTTTAAGTACTGCCGGTGAAACGCTTTTTAGAATGGTTTTAATGCCGGTTTCGCACTGCTGTGCGAGTCACTTTCGTTTGCTTGTCCAAACGAAAGTAACCAAAGGAAAGGACACCCTGCATGTCCGCCCGCTTCGCGGGTTCGCGTAGCCGCCCGGGCCGACTGGGACACGGCCAGAAACTCGCGCGGCTTTGGCCGCGCTCAGACATGCTGGCCGTGCCGGCGCCGTGCGCCGGGCACCCACTCGCCCCGAGCGTCTGCGCCGGCCCTGAAGGGCACCCGAATACAGACACCGTGCGGCAGTTTGGGAGTGCTTGGGTCGGCTTAGGCCAAAAGCCCCGCAAGACTTTTATTCGACGCAAGCTGAACATTAGGCCCGCGCTGTATTCCGATCCCATTGTGAGGCGACGGAGACGCGCAGCGTCGAGGCGTGTCCGGCGCACTGCGCCGGTGCGGTCAGCATGTCTGAGTGCGGCCAAAGCCGCGCGAGTTCCTGACCGCATCGCCTCGACGTGAGCATCGGAGTGCACCGGCGAAGCCGGCGCCGAGGATGGGTGTCTTTTTCTTGGTTTCTTCTTTTGGACAAGCAAAAGAAGAGACTCGCGCAGCAGCGCGAAACCGGCGCTCAGAATGCCGCGTGAGCGTTCGGGGCTTTTAAAGTTCAAACGCCCAACAACCGCGGCACCAAACCCTCGACTACTCATTCGATATACAACGTCAAGCTATCGGCCAGCAGCGCCAGCTTGTCCGAGCCTTCGATCTCGACGGTCACGGCCGTGCGCACAAGGTGTCGCCCGTCGCCGCGATCGTCGATGCCCGAGAGCGTAACGCCGGCGCGGATACGCGAGCCCACGACCACGGGGGCGATGAAGCGTAGCCGGTCCAGCCCGTAGTTCACGCGGGTGGTCACGCCCGCCACGTCGAAAACCTCGGCCGTGAGATATGGCAACAGCGACAGCGTGAGAAAGCCGTGGGCCACCGGCGCGCCGAAGGGCGACTCGGCCGCTGCGCGCGCGGCATCGACGTGGATCCATTGTCGATCCTCGGTGGCCTCGGCAAACGCCGTGACGCGGGCCTGGTCGACGCTCAGCCAGTCGCTGTGGCCCAGAGCCTGGCCGATATGCTCGGCCAGGGCGGCCACGTTTTCGAACGCGGTGGGCGCCACTGGACTAGCTTACCGCGGCATCGAGCGCCGGGATGATCTCGAACAGATCGCCCACGAGACCGATATCTGCGATTTCGAAGATCGGCGCTTCCGGGTCCTTGTTGATGGCCACGATGGTGCCGGCGTCCTTGATCCCGGCCAGATGCTGGATGGCGCCGGAGATGCCGAAACACATATACAGCTCGGGCGAGATGATCTTGCCGGTTTGGCCGACCTGCATGTCGTTGGGCACATAGCCGGCATCGACCGCGGCGCGCGAAGCGCCGACGGCTGCGCCGATTTTGTCGGCGAAGTCGTAGACGATACGGAAGTTCTCTTCGCTGCCGACACCGCGGCCGCCGGAGATGACCTTGGACGCGGTCTGCAGGTCGGGCCGGTCGCTTTCGGCGTGTTCCAGGCTCACGAACCGAGTATGGTCGGGCAGCTCGGCCTCGGTCGTCGCCGGGGCGACGCTGGCATGGCCGTTGGCGGCTGCGGCGATGTATGACGCACAGCGCACCGAGGCCACGAGCAGCTGGCCCTCGGGCGCGCGCACGGTCGTAATAGCGTTGCCGGCATAGATAGGCCGGTCGAACTCGTACGGCCCGTGTACGGCCATAACGTCGGTGACCATGGGCACGTCGGCCAGTGCGGCCACGCGGGGCATCAAGTCTTTGCCGAAGGTGGTGTTGGGGCCCAGTACGTGGCTATATCCGCCGTCGGCTGCGAACGCCACGATCTGCGGAGCCAGTGTGGCCGCCATGGGGTGTTCGTTGGCGGGGTTGTCGACGAGATGCACCCTGGCCACCCCGGCCAACCGAGCCGCGGCGTCGGCAATGGCCTGGCCGTCGTGGGCCAGCACGAGCACGTCGATGTCGGCGCCCAGCTGGCCGGCGCAGGTCACCGCACGCCCGGTGGCGTCCAGAAGTTGGCCGTCGTGATGATCGGCGATGACAAGAATCTTGTGGCTCATATCAGGCTCTTTTCTTTCAGCTTGGCGACCAGTTCATCCACGGTGTCGACCATGACGCCGCCGCCGCGCTTGGGCGGGGCCTTTGTCGTCACGGTTTCGATGGGCGCGGCGGCGGCAACGCCCAGCTCGTCGAAGGCCATGTCCTCGATAGGCTTCTTCTTGGCCTTCATGATGTTGGGCAGCTTGAGGTAACGCGGCTCGTTCAGGCGCAGATCCACGGTCACCACCGCCGGCAGATCCACCGACAAAGTCTCCAGGCCGGCATCGACCTCGCGGGTGACCGTGGCTCGGCCGTCGCCCAGCTCGATTTTGGAGGCGAAGGTGGCCTGCGGCCAGCCCAGCTTGGCCGCGGTCATCTGTCCGGTCTGGTTAGCGTCGTCGTCGATGGCCTGTTTGCCCATCAAAAACAGATCCGGGCTCTCACGCTCGGCCAACGCCTGGAATACGCGGGCCGCCGTCAGCGGCTGGACGTCGTCGTCGGTCTTGACGTGGATGGCCCGGTCACAGCCGAAGGCCAGGGCGGTGCGCAGCTGTTCGGCGACCGTATCGTCGCCGATGGCAACAGCCACCACCTCAGTGGCGGTACCGTCTTCCTTCCAGCGGATCGCCTGTTCCACGGCGATCTCGTCAAAGGGATTCATGCTGTGCTTGACGCCGTTCTTGACCACGCCCGAGCCGTCGGGGGCAATCTGTATGCGGACGTTGTAGTCGATCGCCCGTTTGACGCTGACCAGTATTTTCATGAGTGGCGATACTCCGCTTTTAAATTCGGCCCGGAAAGTCGGCCATGAAAGTGGGCTAGCTAGAGATTCGTGTAGTTGGGCCCGGACCCGCCTTCCGGCGTGACCCAGTTGATGATCTGGTAGGGATCTTTGATGTCGCAGGTTTTGCAGTGCACGCAGTTGGCGGCGTTGATCCGCAGTTCGGCGTCGCCGGCGTCGTTTTCGACCATTTCATACACGTTAGCCGGACAGAAGCGGGTACAGGGATTACCGTATTCCTGGGTACAACGCGAAACACAGATATCCGGCTCTAGAATCTGCAGGTGCACGGGCTGGTTTTCGTCGTGTTCGGTCTGGGCGAAATACACCGAGGCCAGGCGATCTCTCGGTGCCAGATCACGACTGGCCTGCCAGCCGTTGGCTTCGCCGGGCGTGGGCTGATTCTCGACCGCGGCCAGCTTGGCCGTGGCCTGCCAGTCGGCGTGATTATGCAACGTCCAGGGCGAGCGCCCGGCAGTAATGGTTTCCCAGGCAGCGTTGACCAGGCCGGCCCACTTGCCGCGCAGAAAACCGGGGCGGATATTGCGCACCTTCTTGAGCTCGGCGCCGACCGCCGAGGCCCGCAGGGCCGCGTCGAAGCCGTCGATGGCCCCCGACTCATGGAGATGATCGGCCGCCAGAATGCCGCTGGCCATTGCCGTATGGATGCCCTTGATTTTGGGCACGTTGAGCGTGCCGCCGGCGTCGCCCACGATCAGCGCGCCGGGCATTTCTAGCTTGGGCAGTGACTGCCAGCCGCCCTCGACGAGGGCCCGCGCGCCGGCCGAGATGATCTCACCGTTCTCGATCAGCGCCCGAATCTTGGGGTGGTGCTTCCACTGCTGGAACGCCTCGAAGGGCTCGAATCGCGGGTCGGTATAGTCCAGGCCCACCACGAAACCCAGCGCGATGCGGTCTTCGGTGAGGTGATAGATGAAGCTGCCGCCGTAGATATCGTTTTCCAGCGGCCAGCCGATGGTGTGTTGCACCAGGCCCGGCTGACTACGCCCGGGCGGCACTTTCCATAGCTCTTTCAGGCCGATGGCATACGTTTGCGGGTCACAGTCGGCGTCGAGCTCGAAGCGCTTGACCAACTGCTTGGTGCAGTGACCGCGACAGCCTTCGGCAAAGAGGGTCACCGGCGCGTGGATCTCGATACCCGGCTCGTAGGTGCCTTTCAGGCTGCCGTCGCGCGCAACGCCCATATCCGGGGTACGCACGCCCTTGACCGCGCCGGCCTCGTCGAACAGCGCTTCGGCGGCTGAAAAGCCCGGATAGATCTCTACGCCCAGTGCCTCGGCCTTGGGGGCGAGCCAGGCCATCATGTTGGCGATGGAGACCACCACGTTGCCATGGTTGTTCTGCTGCGGCGGCGTAGGCAGTCGCGTGGCACCGTCGGCCTTGAGCATCCAGAACTCGTCGCCGGTCACGTCCACGCAGATATCCGGCGGGTCGTCGCGCCAGTTGGGAATAAGGGTGTCCAGCGGGCCGGTTTCGATGACCGCGCCGGCCAGGTTCTGAGCGCCGACTTCCGAGGCTTTTTCCAGCACGCACACGTCTTTATCCGGCGCGTTCTGCTTGGCACGCATGGCCGCGGCCAGGCCGGCCGGCCCGGCGCCGACGACGATCACGTCGTAGGTCATCACATCGCGTTCGATATCGCTCATAGCGTCACGTCTCTATCGACAGATCGCGAGCCTGCTCGCGATCGATGAACTCTGGCAGCTACACCTTCATACCCGGCATGTTCAGCGAAGCCGTGTTGCCGCCGTCTACGGCCAGCGCCTGTCCGGTGATGAATGAGGCCTGTGAACTTGCCAAAAAACAAACCGCCGCGGCGATTTCATCCGGCTCGCCCGGTCGACGCAGCTCACAGCGGCTACCCAGTTTATGGCTTTTGCCGCGGGCGGCTGCGTCATCGAACACGCGCTGGGTCATATTCGTGCGGATCAGGCCGGGGCAGACCGCGTTCACGCGCACATTGTAGGCGCCCAGGTCACAGGCGCTGGTCTGGGTCAGGTTGATGATCGCTGCCTTTGACGCGCTGTAGGCGTTGCCGCCGGCGCCGCTGCGGATACCGGCCACCGAGGCCGTATTGACGATCGCACCCTGCTTTGCCCGCGCCATCACGGCACCAGCGTAGCGGGTAAACGCCACCGTGCCCATGAGGTTGACCGACATCAGCCGCTGCCAGCCTTGCAGGTCGTTTTCGATGATCGGGCTGTAGTCGGCACCCGCGGTGCCGGCGTTGTTACACAACACGTCAATCCGACCGTGCTCGGCAACGATCGTCGATATTGTCGCGTCCACGCTGGCCATATCAGACACGTCCAGGGCGTGATAGCGGGTTCTTGCCCCCAACTCTTGAGATATCCGCGCCAGCTCCTCTGCCCGGCAGTCCACCAGAACCACCTTGGCGCCGCTGTCCACCAGCCGACGGGCCGTCGCAGCCCCGATGCTGCCCGCGGCACCGGTGACAATTGCCAGCTGGTTGTCGAAGTCGGCCATAGCGACCTACCGGATGAGTTCGATGGCTTGATTCTACCTGGGGTACCTACGCCGTCAATAAAAATGAAACGACGTTTCAGTTTTAAAATAAGAGCCTGTTAACTATTCGTCTAATACGTAAGCGTTGAGATTATCCTTTGGTCGGACGATTCACGCTCTACCGACTTGTAAATGTTTTCGAAACGGCGTTTCAAAGCCACTTTCATAGGCTTATATTTTTCAATTTATATAAATAAATCAATGTTTTATTAGAATTTTACCGACTTGGAAAATATGCGTTTTTAAAAGTGAAACACGATTTCAAAATCGTATTGACCGGGGTTATGCCGCGTGCCAGTTTGAATTCCGAGTCAATACAAAGTCGTCGAAAAGGCTGTATGAGGCAGGCTTTTTGTGGTCGAAGCCGCCATAGACGGTGTTTTCATCCGTAGATCTTGACGTTGAGGGATTTGACCGAATGGATGCACTTCTGCAGCAACTGCTCAACGGCCTGACGCTCGGCAGTATCTACGGTCTGGTTGCGCTCGGGCTGACCCTGGTTTACGGCATCTTGCACGTCCCTAATTTTGCCCACGGCGCGCTCTACATGATCGGTGCGTACGTTGCCTATTACGTAGCCGGCGAGCTGGGGGCCTCGTACTGGCTGGCCATGATTGCGGCCGCGATCATCGTCGCGGCTCTGGCCGTGGCCTGTGAGCGACTGGTCTTCCACCCGTTGCGACACGCACCGCCGATTCACGACAAGATTGCGGCCATCGGGCTGTTGCTGTTCTTCGAGGCCGTGGTGCAGATGTACTGGGGTGCAGACTTCCGTCGTTTGGAAGCCCCTTCCAGCAGCATCTTTTATTTCGCCGGGCTGACGTTGCCGGCCCAGCGCGTGCTGATCATCGTGGCAGCCTTCGCGCTGATGGGAGCGCTACATCTATATCTAAAGAAAACGCTCGCGGGCTCGACCATCATCGCCATGGCACAGAACCGTGAGGGGGCGTTTCTCGTGGGCATCAACGCCAACCGCGTGGCGATGATGACGTTTGCCATATCCGGCGCTCTGGCGGCTGTGGCTTCGACTCTGTTCGCCCCGATCAACCTGGTCTATCCGGCGATGGGACATCTGGTGCTCTTGAAAGCTTTCGTGATCATCATCCTGGGCGGCATGGGCAGTATTCCCGGCGCCATCGTGGGGGGCTTGATCATCGGCTTTGCCGAGGCGCTGGGCGGCTTTTATATCTCGGGTGACTACAAGGACATCATCGCCTTTGCGTTGCTCGTGGCGATTCTTTCGATCAAGCCCACGGGCCTGTTCTCGCAAGGGGTGCGCTAATGACTCGTGTCCTAAACGCGTTCAACCATCCGGCCACGCTGCTGGTGCTCCTGGGGCTGGCGATCGGTTTTCCGTTCGTCGCCGGCAATGAGTATCAGGTCTATGTCATGGCGCTGGCGTTTGTCTGGGCTATCGCGGTGTACGGTCTGAATATCATCACCGGCTATTGCGGGCAGTTGAACCTGGCCCACGGCGGTTTCTTTGCTATCGGCGCTTATGCGGTGGCTATTCTCACCGCCGATCACGGCTGGAACTTCTGGGCCGCATTCGCGATGGCCGGTGTTTTCGGAGCGCTGTTCGGCTTGATCGTGGGCGCGGTTTCGCTCCGGCTGAAAGAGCACTACTTCGCCATCTTTACGCTCTGTGTGGGTTTCATCATCTATATGTTGCTCGACAAGTGGGAGGCGCTGACCCACGGCCCGCTAGGCATCATCAGCATCGCGCCTCCGGACGGCTTCGGGGTCGTGGATTTCACCCAGACGCGGCCGTTCTATTATCTGGTGCTGGGGTGTCTTTGCGCAGCCGTATTCTTCACGCGGCGGCTGTCGAATTCGCTACTCGGACGTACGTTCCGGGCGATCCGTATCAGCGACGATCTGGCGCAGTCGCTGGGCATCAATCTGATGCGCAATAAGATTCTGGCCTTCGTGATCTCGACCGTCTATGCCGCGCTGGCCGGCGGGTTGTACTCCGGTGTGGTGCGGTTCATCGGTCCGGACATCGGCAACTTCATGCATACCTTCGACATGATCGCCTACCTGCTGGTCGGCGGTATCGGCACGCTGATGGGTCCGGTAATCGGGACGTTGATCATTACGTGGCTGACCCAGGCCGTGCAGTCGCTGGAAGAGTATCGAATGATCGTGTTCGGCCCGCTGCTGGTAGTGCTGGTCATCTTCTTCCCGAAAGGCATCGCCGGCTCGTTCCAGGCTTGGCGAGCGCGTCGCAACGCCACAGCCCGCGTGTCGAACGAGACGGGCCGGACGCCACCGTCGCAAGCCGACACGAGCGAAACCGCGCAGCCGAGCGCGACGACATCGGCGTCTGCGCCTACCGGCCACGGCACGCGGGGTCATTCCAATGCTTGAAATCAACGGTCTGACGAAGCAATACGGCGGGCTGACCGCCGTCGACAACGTCACCACCTCCTTCGAGCGCGGGGCGATCAACGCCATTATCGGGCCCAACGGCGCCGGCAAGACCACGTTTTTCAACCTGGTAGCCGGTGCCGCGCGCCCGACGGCCGGTGAGATCCGCTTCGAAGGCAACGACATTGCCGGCATGGCCCCGGATGCCATCGCCCGAGCCGGCATCGCGCGCACGTTCCAGACCACGATGCTGTTCGAGGAATCCAGCGTGCTGGACAACCTGATCATCGGCCATCGCCTGCGTACGGGGTCGCGTTTATGGGACGTGTTGTTGCACACCCCCCGGCACCGACGCGCCGAGGCCGCCTGTCGCGACAAGGCCGCCGAAGTGCTGGATTTCGTAGGCCTGTCGGCGATCGGCGATCGGATGATCGCCGATACCAGTCAGGAAGAGCGTAAACGTATCGCTTTTGCACTGGCGCTAGCGACCGAGCCCAAGATCGTGCTGCTCGATGAGCCAGCCGGCGGGGTCAACCCGGGCGAAACCGACGGCCTGGTCGCGCTCATCCACAAGATGGTCAAGCACGACATCACCGTATGCCTGATCGAGCACAAGATGGACATGATCATGTCCATCGCCGACCGGATTGTCGTGCTCGACCACGGCGCCAAGATCGCCGACGGGCCACCGAACGAGATCCGCAACGATCCGGCCGTCATCGAGGCCTATCTAGGAGCCGAACATGCTGAGGCTTGATCGGGTAGACGTCTGCTACGGCAGCTTCAAAGCGCTGGACGCTATCGACATGGACATCGCCGCCGGTGAACTGGTCGTGCTGCTGGGCGCCAACGGCGCCGGCAAGACGACGCTGTTCAACGCTATCAGCGGGCTGCATCGGCCCAGTGCGGGGCGTATCAACGTGGACGGGCGCGACATGACCGGTGCCAAGCCTTCGGCGCTGGTGGCCCGCGGCGTCGTGCAGTGCCCGGAAGGGCGCAAGCTGTTTCCCGACATGTCGGTGCTGAAAAATCTCTGGCTGGGCGGCTATGTACATCGCGCTGACAAGCGGGCCATGCAGACGACCCTGGACGGCATCTTGTCGATGTTTCCAATCCTCGCCGAGAAGAAGCATGAGGCTGCCGGTTCGTTGTCCGGCGGCCAGCAGCAGATGGTGGCTATCGGCCGGGCCCTAATGGGCAGACCTAGGCTCCTGATGCTCGATGAGCCTTCCCTGGGCCTAGCCCCGCTGGTGGTCAAGCAGGTTTTCGACACGGTGCGCGAGATCAATGCGGCCGGTACCACGGTCCTGCTGGCCGAGCAGAACGCCTACGCCGCGCTCAAGATCGCAAGCCGGGCCTATGTGATTGAAAACGGCCGTCTCACGCTGGAGGGCGATCGCGAGGCGATGTTGGGCAACGAAGCCGTACGCAAGGCTTATATCGGCGCCTGAACCAACGGCACCGGGATACCGCAGACCACGACATAACAAGCACGCGCTACAGCGCACCGCGACGACGAGGAGACCCCATGTCCTGCAACACGCTTATCAATCGCTTCGCCGGTATCGGCCTGGCGGCCGCCGTAACGCTGGCCGGCACAGGGGCCGGCCTGGCCGCCGAAGTCAATATCGGCTTCACCGGGCCGCTGTCGGGCGGGGCCGCGCTCTACGGCCAGAACACGCTTGAAGGCCTGAAGATGGCCAGCGCCGAAATTAACGACAGCGGCGGGATCACCGTCGATGGCAAAAGCTATGACATCAACCTGATCAGCCTGGACGACATGTATGCGCCCAGCCGCTCTGCCGTCAACGGCAAGCGGCTGGTCCAGCAATACGGTGCCCCCGTGGTCTTTACGCCCCACTCGGGCGGTACATTCGCGCTGCAGGCCTTCAACGAGCGCGACAACTTCCTGGTGATGTCGTATACCTCGATTCCCGAGGTGACCGCCAAGGGCAACAAGCTCACGGTCAAGATTCCTCCGAACTTCACCGACTACGTCGAGCCGTTTGCCGAAACCACTATGGCGCGTTTCGGCCCGAAACTGGCGATCGCCAACGCCACCCACGACTACGCCAAATACTGGACCAAGGCCTTCGTGCCGGCCTGGAAGAAAGCCGGCGGCACGGTCGTGGCCGACACCCCCATGGACTACAACAAGTCCGCGGATTTCTATACCGGCGTGAGCAAGGCGCTGGCCGCCGATCCCGACGTGCTGTTCATCGGCGGAGCCTCCGAGCCGACCGGGCTGGTGGTCCGCCAGGCACGAGAGCTCGGTTTCGAGGGCGGCTTCGTCATCATGGACCAGGCCAAGATCAGTGAGGTGGCCCGTGTGGCCGGCGGTATGGATGCCCTGGAAGGAGCCGTGGGCGTCGCGCCGCTGACCTATATGGACACCGAAGGCGCCAAGTCCTTCATCAAGCTGTATGGGAAAAACCACGACAACGTGCCGACCGCCGAAACGGCCTATAACTACTTCGCGATGTATCTGTTGGCCCGCGCGATGGAAACCGCCGGCACGGTCGATGATCCGAAGGCGATTCGGGCGGCTTTTCCCAAGGCCCTCAAACAGGTTGATCCCAAGCACAACCCGTTTGCCGTCACCCACATGACCGACGACGGCAACCTGGCCATTGATGTCCGCATTGCCGAAGTCACCGACGGCAAGGTGGTCATCACTCAAGGCTCGGACATGGAGTAAACCCAGACGGGGCGCTTGCAGCAAGGGCTCGGTAACACACCGAAAGCTGCAGGCGTCTCAAACGATGTCAGGCCCGGGCCACCATCAGCGCCCGGTGCGTGACCGATGAACCTCGCCGCACCGCGGCGGGGCGATAAGGGGCTCGGCCGACCGAGCCGTCATCAAAAAGGGGCCCATCGACGATAACCGGCGCTTACGCATTCCAGAATGCGTGGGGCTCGGCGTGTGTCTTCGATGCGGACAATAGCGAGTGGAGAGCAGGGATGAGCGACTTCAAAACACAGGTTCGGCAGGGAGCTTTGTTCCGCCGGGCCACGAGCGCATGCGCACTCGTGCTGGCTGCGGGCATCGGCGCGCAGCCGGCGGCTGCCATACAGACAGATTTCGGCGTGGATTATCGGGCCACTACGTTCTATGTCGATTCCAACGCGTTCGACAACGACACCGCCGGTTTTACCGACAGCGATCAGGGGTTTGCCCAGTATCTGCGGGTCGAGGCCGACTTCAAGCACGAAGAAACCGGGGTGCAGGTCATCACCCGCGTGGAGCTGTCGGGTGATCGCTGGACGGGCGACGAGCGCCAGTATTCGCCGACCGCCCAGCGGGCCTTCAACGTCAACAACACCGGCGACACCGTGCGTCTGGACCTGGGCTTCGTGCAGATTCCGATCGGCAAGACGCTGCTGCGCGTGGGGCGGCAAGAAGCCAACTGGAGCAACTGTTTTCTGGTCTGCGACGACCGGCGCGATCGCATCTTCGCGGCGCGCAGCATTGGCCCGGTCAACGCGTTCGTGCTCTACGACCGGCGCCAGGACAACGCCTCTTTTGCCAATATCGACAACGGTGATCAGTTCCTGGCCGGCTTTGTCTCGCCGCTGGGCCAGTCGGGCTGGAACCTGGGCGCGTTGTTTCTGCACTACAACGAAAACTATGAAGGCCAGCTCTCCGACTACGCGTTTCTGCCGGGCTCTGACGTTCAGCAAAGTACCGATGCGCCCGGCGGGGTGACCTCGGGCGCGCCTTATGTGCTGGACGGCGGATATGCCGCCTCGCCTTACGCGACGGGCTCTCTGGGCATGTTTGATATTGAACTAGGGGCCAACGTATTTTTTGACGGCAGCGTGGATAACGACACCACCCCCGGCCGCGAGGATTTCTTGACCGACACCGGCTGGGCCGAGTATTTCCGGATCGGCACCGAGTTCGATCGCTATGCCCTGCGCGCGCAGTACATCGGCACCCAAGACGGGGGCTATCTGTCGACCGGCTTCGATACCTATACCTCGACCATCAACTCCAACCCGGAGTCCACGGCCAACCCGACTAGCGTGTACTCGGTAGGACGCGCCTTTGGGGTCAAGAACTTCAATCAGAACTTCTTCGTGGCCAACGGCACCGTCGAGCTGACCGACAAGCTGGCGCTCGGCGCCTCCGTCGGGGCGCTGAACATCAGTATCCCTGATAGCGCCGGCGGCCAGAGCGATACCAGCATGGTCTACGACTTCGAGGCCTCCTATCAGTACAACTCGGTGTTCCGCACCTGGTTCACCGCGGGCTGGGTCGACACCAACGACGCGATCTTCCCGCAGGGCAACTCGCTCATCGGTAGTATCAGCGGCTCTAACCTGGCCGATAGCCACGTGTTTGCCACCAGCCTGAATATCGGCGTCGAGTTTTAGGGGATCGTCATGCATAGATCAGCTGCTCGGGCCGCTATTCTGATCGCGGCCGTCATCTCGGCGGGCTGCGCCGCCAACGGCCCGGCCAGCCCTGACGACGCGGAGGCGTCGCTGGCGCTAGCCGATTCACAGAGCGCGTTTGGCTATGAAAGCCCGGACTGGGGCACCCCGTTCTGGGAACGCCTCGGCGATAAATTCCAGCGCGCCAAGGCGTCGGAGCCGCAGGCGCCGCCATCTGCCGAGGCCTCGGCCGACTCGCTCGCCCCGGCGCCGGGGGACGAGCCCATGACGCCCTATGCCGGTACGCCGGCCATCGTGCAGCCAGCGGCTGGCGCGGCCGGCGATGCGTTGCACGCGTCGGTGGCGATCCACTGGCCGGCCGATCGGCCCGAGCCGCCGGCGCTGGCTGCGCTGGCGCGACAACTTTCGGCGGCGGGTTTCGTGGTGATCCCGCCGGGGGCGCTGCGTGACGCCGTGGGTGACGCGCCCGGATGTGCCGAGATCACGCGCCCGGCCTGTCTGGCCAGCCTGGCACGCTATCCGGCGCCTCGGTTGTTGATCGTGGCCCGCCCGGCCGGTAATGAACAGCTTGCGCTGGAAACCTACGACACCCAGTTCGGTGCCCGATATCCCGCGAATGAGGTGGCAATGCCTGCAGCCGAGGACAGCCTGGCTCGCGTGAGCGCGGCCGCCCGGCGCCGCGTCGATGTCGCGCCCTGGTTTACCCGCAGCTTTGCCGAGCGAGATCGCCGTTATTATCTGGCGGCCGGGGCAGCGTCGGGGCTTCAGGTGGGCGATCGTCTGGCGGTTCATAACCAGGGCGAGCTGGTCCGCGGCCCGGCCGGCCAGCCCGTGGTGTGGGAGCCCGGACAAGCTGACGGCCAGCTGGAGATCGTGCAGCTGCTGGGCGATGAGACCAGCGTGGCCCGCGCCGTCGATGCGGCCGATGTCCGGCCGACCTCGTTGTTGGTTGCCATGCCGTAGATGCGCTGATGGGCGGCCGGCGTTGGCGTTGTGACACGCTTTTCGTATGCTCGGGAGCTGTTCAACCCCGCCGTCGATCGCTTTTTAATCTTTGTTCAAACGCATTTGACGACTCATACCGCAATGGCAAGCAGAAAAGACACGAGCGGCGCCGGCAAAGCGCCACAGCAGATATCGGCGCTGGCGCGAGGGCTCGAGCTGCTTCGCTGTTTCGGCAACGGGGCTGAATACCTAGGCAACGCCGAACTGGCCGAGCGCACCGGCATCCCGCGGCCCACGGTCTCGCGCATCACGGCAACGCTCACGCAGCTGGGGTATCTGCTCTATATTCCCGATCTGGAGCGGTATCGGCTGGGTCCGGGCGTGATGGATCTGGGCTATCGCTACCTGGCCAGCGAAGGCGTGAGCACTCTGGCTCGGCCGTTCATGCAAGAGCTGGCCGAGGCCACCGACTGCATGATCGCCCTCGGCGCGCCGGAGAGCACGCATATCACTTATATCCAGTGCTGCCAGGGCACCGGGCCGCTCATCCTGCGCATGCAAACCGGCTCGCGGGTGCCGATCGGGCTGTCGGCCATGGGCCGGGCCCTGCTGGCCGGCATGACGCCCGAGGCCCGGGCGCCGTATCTGGAGGCGATCCGTCGCGATAATCCCGACGACTGGCCGGCCGTGGAGGCCGGCCTCGAGGCCGCCTATCGCGAATACGCCGAGTACGGTTTTTGTACTTCTAGAGCCGAGTGGAGTCGGGACATCAGCGGTGTAGGCGTGCCGCTGTATGTGGAAGCCGAACAGCGGATGCTGGCCTTCAACTGTGGCGGGGCCGCCCAGCGCCTGACGCAGGATGTGCTTACCGATAATCTCGGCCCGCGGCTCAAGACGCTGGTCGCTCAGGTCGAGGCGCTATTGACCGGTCAAGGCTTGGCCCCTGATGAGTCGCAGTCGGCTTGACCCATTGCATCCACTCGACATTAGTGGAATAGCGTTTCATTTTCGTTGACCCACCCTAGGGTGCGTGCCACATTCGATGTCATTCGGCGCGTCTGAGAGAACGTGCCCTAGAGGAGATCGCATGCAGGCTCTATCCGAACGCGCCGCGGCGCTCAAGGCCGACGTCGAGGCCTTCATGGCGGCTCATGTCTATCCGGCTGAAGCGGTCTACGAGCAACAGCTGGCCGAGGCGGCCAACCGCTGGAGCCCGCCGCCGATCATTGAAGCGCTCAAGACGCGGGCCAAGGCGGCAGGGCTGTGGAATCTGTTCCTTCCGGAGTCGGAGTACGGGGCCAATCTGTCGAACTTCGACTATGCGCATCTGTGCGAAATCATGGGTCGCTCGTCGATTGCGCCGGTGGTGTTCAACTGTAGCGCGCCGGATACCGGCAATATGGAAGTACTGGCCCGCTATGGCAGCGAAGAGCAGAAGACGCGCTGGCTGAGCCCGCTTCTGGCCGGTGAGATCAAGTCCTGCTTTTCCATGACCGAGCCGGACGTGGCCTCTTCGGATGCCACCAATATCGCCACCGAGATCAAGCGTGACGGCGACGACTACGTGATCAACGGTCGCAAGTGGTGGTCTTCCGGGGCCATGGCCACCAATTGCAAGATTGCGATCGTGATGGGTAAGACCGACCCGTCGGCGGCCCGCCACAAGCAGCAATCAATGATCCTCGTGCCGCTGGATACGCCCGGCGTGACCGTCGAGCGCGCGTTGCACGTCTTCGGCTACGACCATGCGCCCAAGGGGCACGCCGAAATCAGCTACGACAACGTGCGCGTGCCGGCCGAGAATCTGATCCTCGGCGAGGGTCGTGGCTTCGAGATCGCCCAGGGCCGGCTGGGCCCCGGGCGTATTCATCACTGTATGCGCACCATCGGCATCGCCGAACGTGCCCTGGAAGCCATGTGCGAACGCGTGGAAGCGCGCGAGAGCTTTGGCCGCCGGCTGGCCGACTTCGACTCGATCCGCAAGCAGATCGCCACCTCGCGTATCGAGATTGATCAGGCCCGGCTGATGACGTTAAAGGCCGCCGAGATGATGGACGAGGTGGGCAACAAGGAAGCCCGCCAGGAAATCGCCATGATCAAGGTCATCGCCCCGGAGATGGCCCTGCGCGTGATCGACCGTGCTATCCAGGCACACGGCGCGATGGGCGTCTGTCAGGACACGTTCCTGGCCGATGCCTGGGCCAACGTACGCACCCTGCGCCTGGCGGACGGCCCGGACGAAGTGCATCTGGATTCCATCGCCAAGCTGGAACTGCGCAAGCAGGCCGAGCGCCGCTCGGCGTCGTAGTTGTTTGTCGTCCGCAAATGAACGCGAATAAACACGAATGAAAAGAAAGACTTGAAGCTGCTTTTCAAAACATTCGATAGGTCATCAATTCAGAAGCGACGCATGTCGCTTTTGAGCCGCCAATAATTTTTTCTTATTTGGCGGTTATTCGCGTTCATTCGCGGACAAAAAAAGCGGACGAAAAAACCAGAACAAAGGAGGAGACCATGCAGAACACATTGTTCGACCTCGCCGGCAAGGTGGCCGTGATCACGGGCTCGTCTCGCGGTATTGGGGCCGCTATTGCTGAGCAGATGGCCGTCCACGGTGCCAAGGTGGTGGTCTCCAGTCGCAAGGCCTCGGCCTGTGAGCCGGTGGCTGAAAAGCTGCGTGCGGCCGGCCATGAGGCGATCGCCGTGGCCTGTCATATCGGTCATAAGGATCAGCTTGAACACCTGGTGGCCGAGACGAAAAAAGCCTTCGGCCAGATCGACATCCTGGTGTGTAACGCAGCCACCAACCCAGTCTATGGGCCCACCGCAGAGATCAGCGACGAGGCCTGGGACAAGATCATGGAAACCAACGTGCGCTCCACGTTCTGGCTGTGCAACATGGTGGCCCCGGATATGGCGGCCCAGGGCGGGGGCAACATCATCGTGCTGTCGTCTATTGCCGGGCTGCGCGGCAACGGCGTGATCGGGGCCTACGGCGTGTCCAAGGCCGCCGAGGCCGCCCTGGTACGCAATCTGGCCGTGGAGTGGGGGCCGAAGAACATCCGAGCCAACGCGATCGCCCCGGGGCTGATCCGCACCGACTTCGCCAAAGCGCTGCTGGATGATCCCGAGCGCAAGAAACAGGCCGAACAACGCACGCCGGTGCGGCGCATCGGCGAACCTGATGATATCGCCGGGGTAGCGGTCTTTCTGGCCAGTGCCGCCGGTGCCTATGTCACCGGCCAGACGCTCGTGGCCGACGGCGGGGAGACGATCTGCTGATGGCGACCCATGACCCAAGCCGGGCCACGGGT
This sequence comes from Salinisphaera sp. UBA1666, assembly GCA_002320455.1. Lineage (GTDB taxonomy): Bacteria > Pseudomonadota > Gammaproteobacteria > Nevskiales > Salinisphaeraceae > Salinisphaera. The sequence continues at coordinate 8,663 of DCKU01000073.1, read as the reverse complement.
GCCCCGGAAATCGTTGCCGTGCGCGAGGCCCATCGTCTGGACGAGGCCGCACTCGCGGCCTTCATGGACGCGCATGGCCTGCTGGACGGCAGCCTCGCTGTCGAGCAGTTCCAGGGCGGCCAGTCCAATCCCACGTATCGGCTGACCACGGGGCCGGCCCATGCGCCTGCCCGCTATGTGCTGCGCAAGAAGCCGCCGGGGAAGATCCTGCCCTCGGCGCATCGTATCGACCGCGAATATCAGGTCATGCACGCGCTGGCTGATGCGCCCGGCGTGCCGGTGCCGGCCATGCGGGCCTACGGCGACGATGCCTCGATTCTGGGCACCGAATTCTTCGTGATGGACTATATCGAGGGCCGCGTGTTTTCTGACCCCGGCCTGCCGGATCTGGCCCCGGATGAGCGCGGCGCGCTCTACGGCGCCATGATTGATCGCATGGCGGATCTGCACTGCGTGGATGTGGCTGCGGTAGGCCTTGCGGAATTCGGCAAGCCGAACGGCTATGTCGAGCGCCAGATCAAGCGCTGGCGCAGCCAGTACGAGGCCTCCACCCAGACGCCCGACCCCAACATGATCGCACTCGGCGACTGGCTGGCCGAGCACGTGCCGGCGGATGTGGCCCCGGCCATCGCCCACGGTGATTTCCGTCTGGGCAATCTGCTGGTTGCGCCCGACAGCTTTGATGTGGCTGCCGTGCTGGACTGGGAGCTGGCTACCATCGGCCACCCGCTGGCTGACCTGGCCTATGCCTGTATGCCCTATTACCTGCCCCAGGGCATCCCGGGGCTCAAGGGGATCGACGGCATGGATCTGGCCGCCCTCGGTATCCCCACCGAAGCCGACCAGCTGGCCCGCTATCGCGAGCGTCGCGGGATCGGGCCGATCCACGACTGGCCGGTGTTCGTGGCTTTTTCGCTGTTCCGGATTGCAGCGATCCTGCAGGGGGTCTATGCCCGCGCGGTGGCCGGAAACGCCAGCAACGCCGACGCGCTGGCCGTCGGCCAGCAGGCCACGGTGATGGCCGAGCGCGGCTGGCAGATCGCTCGCGATGCCGGGTGAGACAGGCCGCCTGCGCCTGGCGCGGGTGCTGGTCACCAACGATGACGGCATTGATGCTCCGGGCCTGGCCGTGGCCGAAGCGATTGCCGCGGCCGTGGCCGACGAGGTCTGGACCGTGGCCCCGGCCTGTGATCAATCCGGCCGTGCCCAGGCCATCACCGTACGTGAGCCGCTCGACGTGGTGGCCCACGGGGCGCGGCGGTTTGCGGTGACCGGAACCCCGGCGGACTGTGTCCTCTTAGCGGCTGCCCACTGGCTGGCCGATACGCCGCCGGATCTGGTCATTGCCGGGGTGAACTGCGGGGCCAATATCTCCGACACCATCGTCTATTCCGGCACCATTGGCGCAGCACTCACCGCGGCCCACCTGGGGTTTAACGCGGTTGCGCTGAGTCAGGCCTTTCGCGGCCCGGCCGCCGAGGCCGACTTTGCACCGGCGCGGGATCACGGCCGGCAGATCATCGAGCAGCTCTTGATGCCGGGCGCGCCAGAGACGACCTCGGCCCGGGGGGCGTGGAGCGTGAATTTTCCGGCGGCCCGTGATGCGCGCCCGATCCAGGGCATGGGCTGGGCCCGCGGGGCGGCCACCGGCCCGGTGCGCCCGCGCGCCGAGCGCGTGGGGAGCGGGCGTGCGCGTTTTCAACTAGCGTTTTCTCGATCTGCCTCCCCGGTGGAGGCCCCCGACAGCGATGTCGCCGTGCTGCGCTCGCGACGGATCAGCGTCATGCCGTTGACCAACGAGCGCTGTGACAGCGCGGTGTTCGAGTCTGCGACCAATAGACGAGAAAGCTGACTCGACAAGATGTTTTCGGCGCGCTACAACTAAAAACGAAACAGCATTTCAAAAAAGCGACGGCTCGCGTCAGCCGTTCGCGCGTGCGCCGAGGAGCCTTGCGTCATGTTCGACCGACACCACGCGGTGTGGCCCGAAAACGTTCCCTATTCGTTGACGCTGCCGCAGACCAGTCTCTACGAGAATCTGGAGATATCGGCGCGCCGATATCCGGATCGCCCGGCCATCATCTATTACGACCAGGCGATCACCTATGCGGCCCTGGACGACGAGGTGAACCGGCTGGCGGGCTTTCTCCAAGCCCAGGGCGTGGCTGCCGGCGACCGGGTGTTGCTGTTCATGCAGAACGCGCCGCAGTTCGTGATCGCCTACTACGCCATCCTGCGGGCCGATGCGGTGGTGGTACCGGTCAATCCGATGAACCAGGCCCCGGAGCTGGCCCACTACATCGAAGACACCGAGGCCCGGGTGGCCATCTGTGGCCAGGAGCGTTTCGAGGCCGTGGCCCCCTGGCTGGCCGAAGGGGATCTGGCGTGCTGTGTGGTGGCGGCCTATAACGACTACGTCGAGGCCGATACCGATCTGACCCTGCCGGATGAAGTGGCGGCATCCGCTGCGCCGCTGGAACAAGACGGAGCCGTGAGCTGGCGTGAGGCGCTGAACGCCGGCCATGCCCCGCGGGCGCACACCGCGCGCTCCGAGGATCTGGCGGTATTGCCCTACAGCTCGGGCACCACCGGTGCGCCCAAGGGCTGCATGCATACCCATGCCTCGGTCACGGCCACCGTGGTCAACGGCCTGGTCTGGACACAGGCCCACCCTGAAGGCCGCACCCTGGGCACGCTGCCGCTGTTTCATGTCACCGGCATGCAGAACAGCATGAACGCGCCGATCTATGCCGGCTCGACCGTGGTCTTGATGACCCGCTGGGACCGGCTGACCGCGGCGCGTCTGATCGAGCGCTATCGCATCAACCGCTGGACCAGCATCGTGACCATGGTCATCGACATGCTGGCTGATCCGGCCATCGAGGCGTTTGATCTGTCCAGCCTGGAGCACCTGAGCGGCGGCGGGGCAGCCATGCCCGAGGCGGTCTCCGACAAGCTGTTTGCCCTGACCGGGCTGCGCTATGTCGAAGGCTACGGGCTGTCGGAGACTATCGCGGCCACCCATCTCAACCCGCCGGACGCGCCCAAGAAGCAATGTCTGGGCGTGCCCTTGTTCGACGTGGATTCGCGGGTGATCGATCCCGACACCCTGGCCGAGCTGGGCGTGGGTGAGGTGGGCGAGATCATCACCCACGGCCCGCAGGTCCAGGCCGGCTACTGGCGCCGGCCCGAGGCCAACGCCGCGTCTTATATGGAGCTCGACGGCAAGCGGTTCTTTCGCACCGGGGATCTGGGGTATTACGACGAGGCGGGCTATTTCTTCATCGTCGACCGGGTCAAGCGCATGATCAATGCCTCGGGCTACAAGGTCTGGCCGGCCGAGGTCGAGTCGATGATGTTCAACCACCCCGAGGTGCGCGAGGCCTGTGTCATCAGCCAGCCCGATGCGCGCCGCGGTGAGCGGGTCAAAGCCTGTGTGGTGCTGGCCGACGAGGCCACTGCCACGCCCGAGGCTATTCGCGAGTGGTGCCGCAGCCAGATGGCCGCCTACAAGGTGCCCAGCCATATCGAGATATGCCAGTCGCTGCCGCGCTCGTCGACCGGCAAGATCCAGTGGCGTGCGCTACAAGAAGCCGAGTGGGCCGAGCCTGCGCGGGATGATGCCTGATTTGTATGTCTCAATCTTCGACAGGAGCAATCATGAGTGACGTGGTGACGTATCGGCTGGTGTCCGATATTGGCGTGATCGCCATCGACAATCCGCCGGTCAACGCCTTGAGCCATGCGGTGCGTCAAGGCCTGGTCGACGCCCTGGAGCAGGGCCTGGCTGACGCCGGCGCCCGCGCGCTGGTGATCATGGGCGCCGGGCGCACGTTTCCGGCCGGCGCCGACATCAAGGAATTCGGCCAGACGCCGAAAGAGCCGTCGCTGCCGAATGTCATCGACCGGATCGAGGCGGCCGACAAGCTCACCGTGGCCGCGATTCACGGCACCGCGCTCGGCGGCGGCATGGAGATCACCCTGGGCTGTGATTATCGCGTGGCCGTGGCCGATGCCCGCATGGGCCTGCCCGAAGTGCATCTTGGGCTTCTGCCGGGCGCTGGCGGCACCCAGCGCCTACCGCGTCTTATCGGCGCCAAGGCCGCACTTGAGATGATCGTCGACGGCAAGCCGGTCAAGGCTGCCAAGCTGCATGAAGCCGGCGTGATCGACGAAATCATCGACGATGATCTTGAAACAGGTGCCATCGCCTATGCCCGCAAGCTGGTCGATGACGATGCCCCGGCGCGACCGGTGCGAAGCCTTGACGTCGAAGGCGTGGACAGCGGCTTCTTTACTGACTTCCGGGCCGGCATCGAAAAACGAAAGCGCGGCTTTCTAGCCCCGTTTCATTGCATCGAGGCCGTGCGCGCCGCCGTCGGGATGGACTTCGACGCTGGCATGGCGCGCGAGCGTGAGCTGTTTGCCGAGCTTCTGAACTCGCCGGAATCCGCGGCCCAGCGGCATGTCTTTTTCGCCGAGCGCGAAGTGGCAAAGATACCGGGGCTTGCCAAAGACACGCCCAAGCGCGAGATCAAGCAGGTAGGCATCATCGGTGCCGGCACCATGGGCGGCGGCATCGCCATGAATTTCCTGTCGGCCGGTATTCCCGTGACGATGGTCGAGATGAAACAGGAAGCACTCGATCACGGTGTTGCCATCATCCGCAAGAATTATGAAGCCACGGCCAAGAAGGGGCGCATCAGCCCCCAGCAGGTCGAAAAAGCCATGGCCAATCTCTCGACCACCCTGTCCTATGACGATCTGGCGGATGCCGATCTGGTCATCGAGGCCGTGTTCGAGTCGATGAAGGTCAAAAAACAGGTTTTCGGCGAGCTGGATCGCGTGGCCAAGAAGGGCGCGATTCTAGCCACCAATACCTCGACCCTGGACGTGAACGAGATCGCCGCATCCACGTCACGGCCGCAAGACGTGCTGGGCATGCACTTCTTCTCGCCCGCCAACGTCATGAAGCTGCTGGAAAACGTGCGCGGTGACAAGACCGCGGATGATGTTGTGGCCACGGTGATGGATCTGTCCAAGCGCATCGGCAAGGTCGGTGTGATGGTCGGTGTCTGTCATGGCTTCGTGGGTAATCGCATTCTGCACAAGCGCCAGGATCAGGCCGTGCAGCTGGTCAACGAAGGGGCCACCCCCGAGCAGGTCGATCGTGTGCTGTATGACTTCGGCCTGCCCATGGGCCCGTTCGCCATGGCCGATCTGGCCGGGTTGGACGTGGGCTGGCGTATCCGTGAAGACATCCGCGAGAACGACCCGGCCAACGCCCCCGAGCGCAACTGGATGGATGCACTGGCCGAAGCCGAGCGCTGGGGCCAGAAGACCGGCTCGGGTGTTTTCGAATACGTCGAGGGCGATCGCACGCCCAAACGCTCTGACGTGGCTCACGCCGAAATCGAGGCCTATCGCAGCGCCAACCACATCACCCCGCGCGAGATCAGCGACACCGAGATTCTCGAGCGCTGTCTGTATGTGATGGTCAACGAGGGCGCACGGATTCTGGAAGAAGGCATCGCCGCGAGGCCGCTAGACGTGGATATCGTCTGGATCTATGGCTACGGCTTTCCGGTCTATCGCGGTGGCCTGATGTTCTGGGCCGACCAGGTCGGCCTGGCTGAAATCCTTGAGCGCATCAAGACCTTCCACGCCGAGACCGGTGCCGAAACCTGGGAACCCGCGCCGCTGCTTGCGCGCCTGGTTTCCGAAAACAAGCGTTTCGCCGATCTGTAGTTCAAGCCGAGAGCGTATATGGACATCGAATACAACAAGGCCGAGCGCGCATTCCGCGACGAGGTACGGGCGTTCATCGCCGATAATCTGCCCGAGGAGACCTCAAGACGGGTCAAGGCGTTCAAGAGTGTGACGCCTGACATGATGACCGCCTGGCAGGGCGCGCTGTCGAAGAAAGGCTGGCTGGCCGTGAACTGGCCCGTCGAGCACGGCGGCACCGGCTGGAGCCCCATCGAAAAACACATCTTTGAAGAAGAGTGTGCCGAAGCCGGCGCGCCGCGCATCCTGCCGTTTGGGCTGAACATGGTGGCCCCGGTCATCATCAAGTTCGGAACCCAGGCCCAGAAAGACTATTACCTGCCGCGGATCTTGAATAACGAGGACTGGTGGGCCCAGGGCTACTCGGAACCGGGCGCCGGCTCCGATCTGGCCGGCCTGAAATGCCGCGCCGAGCGTGACGGGGATCATTACATCGTCAACGGTCAGAAGACCTGGACGACGCTCGGTCAACACGCCAACATGATCTTTGTGCTGGTGCGCACCAATACCGAGGTCAAGAAACAGGCTGGTATTTCCTTCCTGCTGGTGGACATGGACACGCCCGGTGTCACCGTACGCCCGCTGATCACCCTGGACGGCGAGCACGAGGTCAACGAAGTGTTCTTCGACGACGTGCGCGTGCCGGTGGACAATCTCGTGGGCGAGGAAGACAAGGGCTGGACCTGTGCCAAGTACCTGCTCACCTTCGAGCGTACCGGCATTGCCGGCGTGGGCATTTCCAAGGCCGCACTCGCCCATCTCAAGGAAATCGCGGCCGGCCAGATCGTGGACGGCAAGCCGCTGATCGAACATCCACGGCTCGCCGAGCGTATCGTGGATCTCGAGCTGGAGCTGATGGCGGTCGAGATGACCAATCTGCGCACCGTCTCGGCCGCAGAAGCCGGTGGCGTGCCGGGAGCCGAAAGCTCGTTTTTGAAGATCATGGGCACCGAGGTGCGCCAGAAGATCTCGGATCTGTATCGCGAGATCGCCGGGCCCCAGGCGCTGCCGTTTAGCTATCTCGAGGACGAGCCGGCCGACTGCGTGGCCGATTTCGCCCCGCCGGCCGCGCCCACGTATTTCAACCTGCGCAAGCTCTCGATCTTCGGCGGCTCGAACGAGATTCAAAAGAACATCATCGCCAAGGCCATTCTCGGACTCTAGAGATCGCCCGGTAGCAACACGCACACGAAAGAGGTGACGTCATGGATTTTTCTTATAGCGACGAGCAGCGCATGCTCGCCGATCTGGTCACCCGCGTCGTGGCCGATCACTACGCCTTTGATGCCCGCGAGGGCTATATCGCCTCGGCCGAGGGCCATAGCCCGGCGGTCTGGGGCCAGTTCGCCGAGCTGGGATTGCTGGCGGTGCCGTTTTCTGAAAGTGCCGGCGGCTTCGACGGTGGCGGGGCCGAGCTGATGGTGGTGGCCGAAGGCCTGGGCCGTGGCCTGGTGGTCGAGCCCTATCTGGGGCGTATCGTGCTGGCCGGCTGTTTTCTCGACGCGGCCCTGGCTGACGATAAAAAAGCCGAGGTGCTCGAGCCGCTCATCGCCGGTGAAGCCCGTTTTGCCTTGGCTGTGCATGAGCCGGCCGGTCGTTACGATCCGCACTGGATCGAAACCACGGCCACCCAGGATGCCAACGGCTGGCGCCTGTCCGGTCGCAAGGCCGCGGTACTGGCCGGCGACAGCGCCGATCATCTGATCGTCATTGCACGCACCGGCGGCGACAACCCGTCGGCTGAGGGCTTGTCGGCGTTCTGGGTCGATGCCGATACCGCCGGTGTCCGCCGCGCGGGCTATACCACCATCGACGGCCAGCGTGCCGCCGAAGTCTGGCTGGACGATGTGGCCGTGGGCGCGGATGCGCTCATCGGCACCGAGGGCCAGGCCGGGGGCGCGCTGGAATACGCGCTCGATCGCGGCGTGGTGGCGCTCTGTGCTGAAGCGGCCGGGGCCATGGAAGTGGCCTGTGATCTGACGCTGGATTATTTGAAAGAGCGCAAGCAGTTCGGCGTGCCGATCGGCAGTTTTCAGGCGCTCCAGCATCGCATGGTCGATATGCGCATGAATCTGGAGAAGGTGCGCTCGTTGACCTTATGGGCGGCCTGTTCGTTGGAAGGCGATGCCACCGAGCGCCGGCAGCGTCTGGCGCAGGCTAAGGTCATGGTCGGCACCGCGGGGCGAAAGGTGGCCGAGGAAGCCATTCAGCTGTTTGGCGGCATGGGCATGATGGACGAATCCAGCGTGGCGCATTACGCCAAGCGGATCGTGATGATTGATCATTATCTGGGGGATGCCAACTTCTATAAGGATCAGTTGTTGGCGATGTTGGCCGGGGAGTCGGTTTCGGCAGCTGAAGCGAATCGGGCGGCTTGACCTGAGCTTTTCTTGAAAGTTGGAAGGCTTTTGAGAATGGCTTTGGCGCCGGTTTCGCACTGCAGTGCGAGTCACTTTCGTTTGCTTGTCCAAACTGGGGCGTGGTGATGCCATATAAGTCGCCGCACCAGCGCCATAAGGCGTCAGGACAAGGCATCGCTTGCCGGCCGTGGTGGTGTCACGGGCCAAAGCGATAACGCCGGATTGGCGGCTTATGGCACTGGCCTTTCGGGTAGCCGCCGCGCACTGCCCCATGCGGCGTTGCGAGCCTTGATCGTGGCGTGCCACGACCTGCGGCTCGCGCCTTGCCTGGCATGGCACAGCGCGCGGCGGCTATGCGACGGCTTATACGGCATCACCACGCCCCCGGTAACCAAAGGAAAGAACCCCCTGCATGCCCGCCCGCTTCGCGGGTACGCGCAGCCGCCCGGGGCGAGTGGGACACGGCCAGGAACTCGCGCGGCTTTGGCCGCACTCAGACATGCTGGCCGTGCCGGC
>DCKU01000085.1 GCA_002320455.1 Salinisphaera sp. UBA1666 | reverse complement strand
GGACACGATTTGCGGTCTCCAACGCGGCGCTCGTATGAAACATCAACAGGCCCTAGGACAGACACCGCGCGCACGCCCCGCCTGTCGTTGGCCGGCCGATCAACCGGCCGCGACCGCGGCAAACGCCTTGTCGGCAGCCTCCAGCGTGGCCTGGATGGCCGCATCGTCATGGGTGCGCGAGATGAACGCTGCCTCGAAAGCCGCCGGGGCGATGTAGACGCCGTTGTCGAGCAGGCCGTGGAAAAAGCGCGAAAATGCATCCAGGTCACAGGCAGCGACCTCGTCGAAGCGGGTGATGCTCTCGGCCTCGGTAAAGAACATGCCGAACATCGCCCCGGCCGACTGCGTGGTGAAGGGCACGCCGTGCGCCTCGGCGCGCTCGTGCAGGCCGGCCAGCAGCGTATCCAGCTGCGGGGCGATGGCCTGATGGACCGACCCGTCGCGGATCTGTTCCAGCGTGGCGATGCCGGCTGCCATGCCCAGCGGGTGCCCCGACAGGGTGCCGGCCTGGTACACCGGGCCGGTCGGCGCCAGGGTCTTCATCACCTCGGCCGGCCCGCCAACGGCGCCCACCGGCATGCCGCCGCCCACGATCTTGCCGAGCGCGGTGACGTCGGGTGTGACGCCGAAGTGAGCCTGGGCACAGCCGGGGTGCACGCGAAAACCGGTCATTACCTCATCGAAGACCAGCAGCGCACCGTTAGCGGTGCACAGCTCGCGCAGGCCTTCAAGAAAGCCGGGCACGGGCGGCACACAGTTCATGTTGCCGGCCACCGGCTCGACCATCACGCAGGCGATATCGTCACCGTGCTGCTCAAAGGCCTGGCGGGCCGATTCGAGATCGTTGTAGGTCGCTACCAGCGTATCGGCTACCACGGCCTCCGGCACGCCGGGCGACCCGGGGATGCCGAGCGTAAGCGCGCCTGAGCCGGCGTTGACCAGCAGAGCATCCACGTGGCCGTGGTAGTTGCCGGCGAACTTCAGGATCTTTTTGCGTCCGGTATAGCCGCGCGACAGGCGCACCGCGGTCATGGCGGCTTCGGTGCCGGAGTTGACCATCCGCACCGACTCGATCGAGGCCACCATGTCGGTAATCAGCTCGGCCAGTTGAACTTCCAGCCCGGTCGGCGCGCCGAATGACAGGCCCTTGGCGGCTTGTTTCTGAACCGCCTCAACGACCTTCGGATCGGCGTGGCCCAGGATCATCGGCCCGAACGAGCCCACGTAGTCCACATAGTCGTTGCCGTCGACGTCGGTGATCCAGGCGCCCTTGGCGTGATCGATGAAGGCCGGCGCGCCGCCGCCCACGCCGTTAAAAGCACGCGCTGGCGAGTTCACCCCGCCCGGCGTAAACCGCTGGGCGCGCTCGAACCAGGCTTGGGACTGCGGGCCGGGGCGGGCGTGGGTCTGGTTCATGACGATCTCCGATCAGACAAGCGTAAAGGCCAATAGTCTAATAGCCGATATCAAACAGGGGGCGAATACAGTGCGCGTAGCCGGCGCGCACAGTCTACGCCGTCGGGGGCACGAAACAGCGCCGAGGACACGGCCAGCAGATCCGCGCCGGCCTCAACGAGCCGCGGCGCGTTGTCGGCGGTGATGCCGCCGATGGCCACAACCGGCGCGCCGAGCGCACGGGCCGTGCCCAGTACCGCAGGATCCGCGGCCGGGGCGTCAGGTTTGGTGGACGAGACGAAAAACCGCCCGAAGCTGACATGGTCGGCCCCGGCCGCCAGGGCTGCCTGTGCACGCTCGATGCGATCCTGGCAGCTGACACCGATGAGGGCGTCATCGCCGAGGGCCGCGCGGGCCCGGGCCACATCGCCGTCGCTCTGGCCCAGATGCACCCCGTCGGCGCCAACCGCGAGTGCCAGTCGCCAATCGTCGTTGATGATGAAGGCCGTCCCGTGAGCACGACATCGCTTGCCAAGCGCGGCAATCAGGCCGCGATCAGGCGCTTGCGCCCGCTTATCGCGATACTGCAGCCATACCAGGCCGGCCTGAAGCACGGCATCGACGCGCGCGAGCGCATCGTCGGCCAGACTGGCCCGGTCATAGATGCCATAGACGCCGCGGGTGAGCTTCATCGGGCGATCAGCCGGTCGGGAACTGCCTGACCGCGCCCGGCGTTGAAGGCGCCGGCCAGCATGGCCTGCACGGCTTTCTGAGCGTCGTGGACGGCCCGCTCGATCGCCTGCCCGGCAGCCAGCCGCGCTGCGATGCTTGAAGCCAGCGTACAGCCAGAGCCGTGGAAGACGCCGTCGAGCCGGGGCCAGGTATAGCGCTCGATCTCCCCGCTGGCATCAAACAGGCGATTAACCACGGTGTGGCCGGGCGTATCACCGCCGGTGATCAGGACGTAGCCACCCGCGCGGGCCAGCTCGCGCCCGCAGCGGGCCAAGTCCGGCTCATCGTCGCAGAGCGCGCGTGCCTCGCGGGCGTTGGGCGTGGCCAGCGTGGCCCGGGGCAGCAGGGTGTCGCGGATACAGCGGCCGACCAAGTCCTCGGCCAGGCGGCCACCGCCGCTGGCGACCAGCACCGGATCGATGACGATCGGCATATCCGGATGATCGCCCGCAAGTGCTGCTACCTGTTCCACCTGAAAACGGCTGGCCAATACGCCGGTCTTGAGCGCGTTGAGCGTCATATCGTGGACCACGCGGGCCAGACAATCGGCAAAGAACGCGTCGTCGGTCACGCGCACGTCATAGACGTTGGCCGTGTCCTGACAGGTCAGGGCCGTAACGAGGGTCGCTGCGTGACCGCCGGCGGCGGCTATGGCTTCAATGTCGGCTTGGATGCCGGCACCGCCGCTCGGGTCGTGGCCGGCAATCACCAGAGTGTTGGGCTTTTGCATAGAGACAAGTTTAGGTGGGATCGCAGGCTGCGACGAGCGTTGGCCAGGGCTTTACGTTGTCAAGTCTTGATTTTTCTTATGCACAACAGGCGCGACGTTCGCGGCGCGCTATGACCAGAATGGCCGCGAGGGTGTCGAGCAAGAGCCGAAAAATAACGTAAGTCACTGATTTTTCGAACGTGTGTCGCAGTGGTTACAAATTCACCGCTTTGTGCAAAGGCTTGAAATGACGCGGTGTGGGCGGTGTCAAAGACGGGTTGCCCACAGAGTTATCCACACTGTTTGTGAATCAGACGGCTTTCGCGTTCTGTGTCAGGCGCTTAACGGCGTCAGGCCAGTAGGGTCGATATGGCGCACGCCGCTGTCGATCGCGCCGTCGATGCCCAGGCGCAGCCAGCGCCAGCCGGGCCGGGCGTTGTGATCCTCGGCAAACTCGCATGCGCCCGCCCGGAACTGCCGCATGGTTGACGGCGTGGTCCAAACGGGCCGGCCGCCGATTTGGGTGGTCATGGCCTGGTGAACATGACCGGCCAGTACACCGCGCGCGCTCGTGCCACGGGCCGTCAGGGCCTCGATGAATCGTGCCGGCGATCGCAGGCCGATCGCGTCGATCCACGGCGTGCCCACCGACATCGGCGGGTGATGGAGCACCACCAGCGTGTGTCGTGTGGTGTCAGCCAGCGACCGAGTCAGGCGTTCGAGTTCTTCGGCAGCGAGCGCGCCGTGTTCGGCGCCGTCTACGTGGGTGTTCAAGCCGATGAGCTGCCAGCCGCCCAATGCCAGCGTCTTGTGCACGCGGGCACGGGTGAGTAATCGGGGCATGCGCTCGGGCGCATCGTGGTTGCCGGCGACCGCCAGAACCGGGCAGTCGAGCTCGGCCAAATGGGCGTCGAGCCAGCGATAGCCGGCTGCCGAGCAGTCGTCGACCAGGTCGCCGCCGAGCACCAGGGCGTCCAGCGCCGGGGCGAATTGTCGGACATCGGCCAGCACGCGCTCAAAGGCCGCAGCCACCGGCCAGCCGTGCAGGTGAGCGCCGGGATCGGCCAGCAGATGCGGATCCGTCACATGCGCGATCAGCGGCGCGTGTCTCAATTCACGCGGCCCGAGTCGTCGCCGGCGGCAAAGGCCTGAATGTTGGCGGCCACGCCGTCCAGCATGCGCTGGCGCGCGGCGCGCGAGCCCCAGGCCGTGTGCGGGGTGATGATCAGGTTGGGCAAGTCGGCCTCGATCAGCGGATGACCGTCGCGCGGCGGCTCGTTGTCGAGCACGTCGATGGCAGCGCCGGCGATCTGGCCGTTGCGTAGTGCCGTTATCAGCGCCGGGCTGTCGATGATCTGGCCGCGGGCGGTGTTGATGATGAACGCAGTGTCTTTCATCCGGGCCAGTGCGGCCTCGTTGATCAGGTGGTGGGTGGCATCGGTCAGCGGGCAGTGCAGGCTGAGATAGTCGGCCTGTGCCAGGGCGGAGTCGAAGTCCAGCCGGCCGGGACGCACGGTTGCGGCGTCCGGACGTTCTGCGATGACGATATGCATATCGAAGGCAGCGGCCCGCTTGGCCACCGCTTCACCCAGCTCGCCGTAGCCGACGATGACCAGCGTCTTGCCGGCTAGCTCTTCGATCGGGTGATCCAGGCGACAGAAGAATTCCGAGCGTTGCCAGGCGCCTGCCATCACGTCGCGGTGATAATCTGCCCAGCGCGTTGCAAATGCCAGCATGAGCGCCAGCACGTGTTGCGACACGGCCGGACTGGCATAGCCGGTCACATTGATGACCGGGATGTTGCATGCCGCAGCGGCCGTCGTATCAATGTTGTTGACGCCCGTGGCGGCGACACAGATCAGCTTGAGATTTGGTGCGGCCTTGATCGTATCGCCGTCGAGAACGACTTTGTTGGTGACAACGATATCGGCGTTTTCGATACGGGGACCGATCTGCTCGGCCGTCGTGTTGTGAAAGGTCTGCCACCCGCTGGCAGCGTTATCGATGGCTTGCCAGTCCAGATCGTCGCCGACCGAGCCGGCGTCAAGAAATACGCCCTGCATGCTGTGTCTTGTTACGTGGGGTCACCGGACCATGCTAAACGCAAAATCGGCGGCCGTCGGGTTTAGACGATTGTTGCATGGGCCATTACACGGAATACGCTATAACCCTTACAGGTAGTTCGGTATACTACCGATACTAAAACGTTATTCCATTCCAATCTGGAAGCGCGAACTGATGCAGCGTCGCAGCGAGCAAAAAGACCCGAGTCTTGGCAACCATCTCCCGACCAATTGCCCGTCGATTGAATCGCTCGAATACGAGATCGCGTTTTTGGTACGTCGTCTCGAGGCGGCACGGCGCCGTTTTCACTACGGGCTGGAGCGCGCGCATTATCTATTGCTGATCCTGCTCGAGCGCAATGACCGTCAATCGGTTGGCGCGCTGGCCGAACAGGTCAATCTGGACGCATCGACCGTCACGCGGCAGGTCGCGGCGATGAAAAGCGCTGGCTTGGTGGACAAGCACGATAACCCGGATGATCGGCGCGGCGGCTTCGTCACCATCACCGAAGCCGGGCGCGACGCCGCGGTCGAGGTGCGCGAGCGCCGTTTCGAGCGTATCGGTCAAGCGTTTGAAGGCTGGAGCGACGAAGACCGTCATGCCTACGCCCAGCTCATGGCCCGTCACAATGACTCGCTGCGGGATATGCTCAACGAGGAATAACGGCCTCGTTGAATACCCTCGACGAACCCGGCCACGGCCGGGTTCTTTCATTTGACGGCGCGTTAGGCAGCGCTGGAAGCGGTCGTCGGCAGCTTGAGATCTTGCCACAGCGTTGTTGTCGGCTCGGCCTTATTGAGGGCATAAAAATGCAGGCCCGGCGCGCCGCCCGCGAGAAGCTGCTCGCACAGGTTATAGACCAGCTCTCGCCCGAAGGCGCGTACCGACGCCTTGTCGTCGCCGTAGCCTTCCATCTTCTGGCGCACCCAACGCGGGATATCGGCGCCGCACATAGCAGAAAAACGTGAGACCTGGCCGAAATCGGTGATCGGCATGATGCCGGGTACGATCGGAATATCCACGCCGCGTGCCTCGACTTCGTCCACGAAGTTGAAGTAGGCATCTGCGTTGTAGAAATACTGGGTGATGGCCGAGTCGGCGCCGGCTTGGACTTTGCGCACGAAATTGTCGACGTCGTCCTTGGGCGAGGGCGCGGCCGGGTGAAACTCCGGATAGGCGCCGACTTCCAGATGAAAGTCGTCGCCGTGGCGCTCCTTGATGAAGGTCACCAGCTCGTTCGCGTAGTTGAATACGCCGGGCTGGTCCATGCCTTCCGGCAGATCGCCGCGCAGGGCCACGATGCGATCCACGCCCGCGGCCTTGTAGTTATCGAGCAGATCGCCAATCGAGTCTCGTGTGCCCTCGATACAGGACAGATGCGGGGCCGCGGGCCGCCCGGTGGCCTGCATCGTCTTCTTGACGGTATCCAGAGTGCCCGAGCGGGTGGTTCCGCCGGCGCCGAATGTGACCGAGAAAAACGCCGGATTCAGTGCGCCGAGATCGGCCAATGCCTCGTCCAGGCGTGCTTCACCCTTGGGGCCCTTGGGCGGAAAGAGCTCGATCGAGAAATCGTTGTCTGTCGCAGTCTCGCTCATGGGTTGGCCTTGATTGCACGGGTGTCAAAAACACACGTAATGAAATTCTGCACAAAAAACCCGGCCCACGCGGGCCGCGGGCCGGGTTCGTTTCGTCGACTATCGCAAGTTATTAATAGCGATAGTGGTCCGGCTTGAACGGGCCTTCGGCCGGCACGCCGAGGTAATCGGCCTGTTCCGGCGTCATCTTGGTCAGCTTGGCGTTGACCCGCGCCAAGTGCATGGCCGCGACCTTCTCGTCGAGATGCTTCGGCAGCACGTATACGTCGTTGTCGTACTTGTCACCGTTCTTCCAGAGCTCGATCTGGGCCAGCACCTGGTTGGTGAACGAGTTGGACATCACATAGCTCGGGTGGCCCGTGGCACAGCCGAGGTTCACCAGGCGGCCTTCGGCCAGCAGGATGATCTTCTTGCCGTCGGGGAAGGTGATGTGGTCCACCTGCGGCTTGATCTCTTCCCACTCGTAGTCGCGCATGGCGGCCACGTCGATCTCGTTATCGAAGTGACCGATGTTGCACACGATCGCCTCGTTCTTCATGCGCTTCAAGTGATCGTGGTTGATCACGTGATAGTTGCCGGTGGCGGTCACGAAGATATCGGCCTGTTCGACCACGCCCGGGTCTTCCAGATCCACCACGCGTAGGCCTTCCATGGCGGCCTGCAGGGCGTTGATCGGGTCGATCTCGGTGACACAGACGGTGGCACCCAGGCCACGCAGCGAGTCGACCGAACCCTTGCCGACGTCGCCATAGCCACAGACGATGGCCACCTTGCCGGCGATCATCACGTCGGTAGCGCGCTTGATGCCGTCCACCAGCGACTCACGACAGCCGTAGAGGTTGTCGAACTTGGACTTGGTGACCGAGTCGTTGACGTTGATGGCCGGGAAGGTCAGGCCATCGGTCTTGGCCAGGTGATACAGACGATGCACGCCTGTGGTGGTCTCTTCCGTGACGCCCTTGATGGCCTTCTGCAGATCCTTGTAAAAGTTCGGCTGCTCGGCCAGGCGCTGCTTCATCACCTTGAACAGCGCGGCTTCTTCGTCCGAACCCGGGTTGTCCAGCAGCGACGGATCGTCCGTGGCCTTTGGGCCGAAGGTGGCCAGCGTCGTGGCATCGCCACCGTCGTCCAGAATCATGTTGGGCAGGCCGCCGTCGGACCAGTCCATGATGGCGTGGATGTACTGCCAGTATTCCTCGGCGGTCTCGCCCTTGTAGGCGAAGACCGGGATGCCGCGCTCGGCGATGGCCGCAGCGGCGTGGTCCTGGGTGGAGAACACGTTGCAGGAGGCCCAGCGGATATCGGCACCCAGGGCTTCGAGGGATTCGATCAGCACGGCGGTCTGAATCGTCATATGCAGCGCGCCGGCAATACGACAGCCCTTGAGCGGCTGTTCTGCGCCGAATTCTTCGCGCACGGCCACGAGGCCCGGCATTTCGGTTTCGGCGATGTCGATCTCGCGCCGGCCCCAGGGGGCCAGGCTGATATCGGCAATTTTGTAGTCTTCGGTCATCTTCTCGGCAGGTGCACTCATGTGTCGTTTTCCTGTCGTTGAAAGAGAAAAGGAAGCCGGCCGATAGCAGTCGGCCGGCGCGCGCGAACGTTTCGCGCTCGTGATCGAATCGATCAGGCCGCCTGGATACCGGCGTCGTCGGCTAGACCCTGGGCCTTGTCGGTGCGCTCCCAGGGCAGGTCCACGTCTTCGCGGCCGAAATGGCCGTAGGCTGCGGTCGGCGCGTAGATCGGGCGCTGCAGGTCCAGCATCTGCAGGATGCCGTAGGGCCGCAGGTCGAAGTGTTGACGGATGAGATCGGTCATCTTCTCGTCGTCGATCTTGCCGGTGCCGAACGTTTCCACCCAGATCGAGGTCGGTTCGGCCACGCCGATGGCATAAGACAGCGCGACTTCGCACTTGCTGGCCAGGCCGGCCGCGACCACGTTCTTGGCCACATAGCGCGCTGCATAGGCCGCCGAGCGATCCACCTTGGACGGGTCCTTGCCGGAAAAAGCGCCGCCGCCGTGCCGGGCCATGCCGCCGTAGGTGTCGACGATGATCTTGCGTCCCGTCAGGCCGGCATCGCCCAGCGGGCCGCCGGTGACGAAGTTGCCCGTCGGGTTGATGTGGATCTTGGGATTGTCCGTGAGCATGTTGCCGATCACCGGCTTGATCACGTGCTCGTGGACGGCTTCCTTCAGATCGGCCTGAGAGATCTCGGGGTTGTGCTGGGTCGACAGCACCACCGCGTTAATCGCCGAGGGCTTGCCGTTTTCGTACTCGAAGGTGACCTGCGATTTGGCGTCCGGACGCAACCAATCGAGCGTGCCGTCGGCCAGCAGTTCGGACTGCTTGCGCACCAGACGATGGGCATACGTGATCGGCGCCGGCATGAGTACGTCTGTCTCATCACAGGCATAGCCGAACATCAGGCCCTGATCGCCAGCGCCTTGCTCTTCCGGTGCGGTGCGTTCCACGCCCTGGTTGATGTCCTTGGACTGCTCGCCGAGCACGTTCATGACCGCGCAGGTGTCGGCGTCGAAGCCCATGTCCGAGCTGGTGTAGCCGATCTTACGGATCGTATCGCGCACGATCTGCTCGACCGGGATATTCACGTTTTTGTTCGGATCGGTCTTGATCTCACCGAAGACCATGGCAAAGCCGGTCTTGCAGGCGGTTTCACAGGCCACCTTGGCGGTCGGGTCCTGCTCGAGATAAGCGTCAAGAATCGCGTCCGAGACCTGGTCCGACAGTTTGTCGGGATGACCACCGGTCACCGACTCGGAAGTAAACAGGGTACGGCTCATAGTGTATATCTCTCCATCCGGATATGCGGATGGACTATACGGCATCTCTTTTGTCCCGACTAGACCGGATAGATCATCCGGCCTCAGTCGGGGTTGGCGATCGCCCGCCAGAGCATGTCGAACAGCTCTTCGTGTTGTTCGGTCATACGCGGGCCGTCGTTGTGTATCGCCTGGCTCTGAATGAGGCGTGTAAGCACCCCCATGAAATAGTCCAGCAAGATCGCATCGCTTACGCGCTGATTAAGCTGGCCGGCCTCGCGGGCTTCGCCGAGTACGCCAAGCAGCATGTCCGACAGCGTCTTCTGTGTGGCGGTTGCTTCGCAGTGAACCGCGCCGGAATAGAGAGAGCCTAGAATCAGCGGCGCGATGTCAGGGTGCGTTTCGAAAAACGCCAGGACGACCCGAAACGTCTCGTGCAGACGCTCGCGATAACTCTCAACGATCCGTAGGCGATCAAGCATCTCGTCGGCCAGCTGGTCCACCCAGGTGAGTACGCACACGTTGAGTAGTTGTTGTTTGTCCCCGTAATAACGATAGATCGTGGCCAGCGACGCGCCGGCCTCACGCGCGATCTCGTCGAGCCGTACTTCGTGCGCCGGACGGCTGGAAAACAATCGTTGGGCAGCCGTCTCGATTCGGGCTCGGGCGGTTTCCCCGGCCGTGGAAAAGGTCGATGTCACGCTAGGTTCTCGCACGAAGGATGTTGTTATTTGGCGCTAGGGCCTGTCGAGGTTTCATACGAGCCCGCGCCAAGCGCTGTTTTGCGGCAAGACGAGGCGTAGCGCGCGCTGCGCAGTCATTCTGCGCAAGCGTGCTAGAACGCTGGATTGCCGCAAAACAGCGCTTG
>DCKU01000033.1 GCA_002320455.1 Salinisphaera sp. UBA1666 | reverse complement strand
ATCCAGCGTTCTAGCACGCTTGCGCAGAATGACTGCGCGGCGCGCGCTACGCCTCGTCTTGCCGCAAGACAGCGCTTGGCGCGGACTCGCATGAAACCTCAACAGGCCCTCGAGCTCTAGCCATGCCCACCATCGACCTCAACGCCGACGTTGGCGAATCCTTCGGCCGCTGGCAGCTCGGCGACGACGCTGCGATCTTCGAGTCTGTGACCAGCGCTAATATCGCCTGTGGGTTTCATGCCGGTGACCCGTCGACCATTGCGGCCACCTGTCGTGCGGCCGTGGCCGCCGGTATCGCGATCGGCGCGCATGTGGCCTATCGAGACCTGGCGGGTTTTGGCCGGCGGTTTCTCGATTGCTCTCGGACCGAGATGACCGATGACGTGCTGTATCAACTCGGCGCGCTTGACGCCTGTGCCCGAGCCGCCGGCGGGCGCATCGCCTACGTCAAACCACACGGCGCGCTGTATCACGCCATGGTGGATCACGACGATCACGCCGCTGCGGTGATCGATGCCATGGTGGCTTTTAACCGCGACTTGCCGATTCTGGCTTTGCCGGGCGCTAGGGTACTGGCCCATGCCGATCAACACGGGATTCGCGGCGTCGCCGAGGCCTTCGCCGATCGGGCGTACAACGCCGACGGCACGCTGGTCTCGCGCCGCAAGCCGCACGCCATGATCACGGACAACACGGCCATCATCGCCAACATGCGCTACCTGGCCGAGCACGGCGAGATCGTCGCCCACGACGGCACCCGCGTGGCCGTCGCCGCCGAGAGCATCTGCGTTCACGGCGACAGCCCCGATGCGGTTGCGACGGCCCAGGCACTTCGACAGGCGCTGGCCGAGGCCGGTATTGGGCTCAAGGCTTTCGCATGAAACCCGAAGAGATCCGCTGGGCCGGCGACCGCGCCCGGCTGCTGCTCTGCGATTCGCTGGCCACGGTCCTGGCGCTCAACGCGGTACTGCGCGACACACCACTGCCCGGCCAGATCGATCTCGTGCCGGCCGCGGCCACCCTGCTCGTCGGCTTTGCGACTCCGCGCCAGGCCCGATTGGCCGGCCCGACGCTGGCCGGCCTCGACGCGCCGCCGGTCGATGCCCGGGCCGGGCGCGAGATCACCATCGATGTGGTCTACGACGGCGAGGACCTGGCCGACGTTGCGGCACATACCGGGCTGTCGACCGACCAAATCGTTGCGGCCCACACCGGCCAGCCCTGGCAGGCCGCCTTCGGCGGTTTTGCCCCCGGCTTTTTTTATATGACCGGCGGCGACGAGCGTCTGGCCGTGCCGCGACGCGAAAGCCCGCGCACCCGCGTGCCGGCCGGTGCCGTGGGCCTGGCGGGCCCGTTCTCTGCGGTCTACCCGAAAGCCTCGCCCGGCGGCTGGCAGCTGATCGGACGTACCGATGCACGGCTGTGGGACATCTCCCGCGCGCAGCCGGCGCTGCTCCAACCGGGTGATCGGGTCCGGTATCGCGCGGTGGACACACTGGCCGCCGCGCCGGGCGTTGCCCCCGAGATAACGGCGGCCGCAGAAACCAAAGACGGCCCGGCGCTGGAAATCATCTCGCCCGGCCTGCAATCGTTGATCCAGGACATGGGCCGCCCCGGCCATGCGCATATCGGCGTTGCGGCTTCCGGCGCGGCCGACCAGGCCAGCGCGCGCCAGGCGAATCGCCTGGTGGGCAATGCCTTGCAGGCCGCGGTCATCGAAACCGTGGCCGGTGGCCTGCGCGTGCGGGCGCGTGGGGACACGGTGCTGGCGCTGAGCAGTGCCGCCGCGCCGGGTACGATCGACGGCATTAACGGCACGCGCGCGGCACCGCCCGGCACCGCATTTGCCCTGCACGCGGGCGAGACGCTCACGCTGGCCGCGCCGACTGCCGGCCTGAGAACCTATCTGGGCGTTCGCGGCGGGTTCGATATCGCGCCCACGCTAGGCAGCCGGGCGACCGATACCTTGGCCGGCCTCGGCCCGGCGGCGCTCACAACCGGAACGGAAGTGCCCATTGCCTCGCCGCGCCCCGGCCAGGCGGTTGGCCATCCCGAGCCGATGCGCCAACCGGCGGGCAACGGCTCGGTCGAGCTCACCGTCATTGCCGGCCCGCGCGACGACTGGTTCGACACAGCCAGCCGGGCGCGGCTGACCGATACGGTCTGGCAGGTCAGCGCCAAGTCGGATCGCATCGGTCTGCGCCTGCAGCCGGCTGAAACCGACGCGGCGGCCGATATGCCGGTTCTAAGGCGTGCAACCCAGTCCGAGCTGCCCAGCGAAGGCTGCGTGCCCGGTGCGCTACAGGTTCCGCCCGACGGCGCACCGATTCTGTTTCTGCGCGATCATCCGGTCACAGGCGGCTATCCCGTTATCGCGGTGCTCGCCGGCTGCGATATCGACCGCGCAGCACAGCTCGCGCCCGGCGATACGCTACGCTTCAGACTCGCGGCGCCGGCACCGCCCGTATCGACCCGCCCGGAGGATCAACGGCCATGAACACCCTGCTGATTGCTAACCGCGGCGAGATCGCGGTCCGCGTCATCCGCGCCGCCCGCGAGGCCGAGCTGACGAGCGTGGCCGTCTACGCCGACGACGATGCCGACGCCCTACACGTCCGCCTGGCCGACGCCGCCTATGCCCTGGAGGGCAACGACAGCGAGGCCACTTATCTGAACGCCGACAAGCTGATCGCCGTGGCACGACGCGCCGGCGCCGACGCGGTGCACCCCGGCTATGGCTTCCTCTCGGAAAACGCCGACTTCGCCCGCGCGGTTATCGATGCCGGGCTGACCTGGGTCGGCCCCTCGTCCGAGGCTATCGAGGCGCTGGGCAACAAGCTCACGGCTCGAGCGATCGCGAAGCGTGTCGGCGCGCCCATGGCCCCGGGCACCACCGATCCGGTCGATAACGCCGAGGCGGTAGAAGCGTTTGCCGAGGAACACGGCCTGCCCATCATCATCAAGGCCGCTCACGGCGGCGGCGGGCGCGGCATGAAGATCGTGCACGAGGCGGGCGATATCGCTGATGCCTTCGATTCCGCCGTGCGCGAGGCAAATACAGCATTCGGCCGCGGCGAATGCTTCGTCGAGCGGTATCTTTCGGCACCGCGCCACGTCGAAGCCCAGATCCTGGCCGACAGCCACGGCCATATCATCGTCGCCGGCACCCGCGACTGCTCGCTGCAACGACGCAACCAGAAGCTCGTCGAAGAAGCCCCGGCCCCCTATCTCACGCACGAACAGCGCCAGCGTATCCACGATTCCGCCAAGGCCATCTGCCGCGAGGCCGGTTATACCAGCGCCGGAACCGTGGAATACTTGGTGGCGCCCGACGGGCTCATCTCGTTTCTGGAGGTCAACACGCGCCTACAGGTCGAGCACCCGGTCACCGAGGCCACCTCGGGCCTGGATATCGTGGCCGAGCAGCTGCGTATTGCCCGGGGCGAGCCGCTGTCAGTTACTGACGACCCGCCGGCGACCGGGCATGCGCTAGAGTTCCGCTTGAACGCCGAAGACCCGGCCCGCGGCTTCTTGCCGTTTCCCGGCACGGTCACACGCTTCGAAACACCCACCGGGCCCGGCATCCGCGTGGATACCGGTATCACGAGCGGCGGGTGCGTCTCCGAGCACTTCGACTCGCTTATCGCCAAGCTCATCGTTACCGGCCAAAGCCGCGAGCACGCGATTGGCCGGGCCCGCGCCGCGTTGGCCGAGCTGGTCATCGAAGGCCTGCCCACAGTCGTGCCCTTCCACCGCGCCGTGCTGGAACAACCCGCGTTTACCGATGCCAACGCGTTCGCGGTTCACACCCACTGGATCGAGACCGAGTTCGCCGACACGCTGGCCGCCTCCGAGCATCTGGCACAGGCCAGCGCCGGCCCGGCGCGACAACGCTTTACCATCGAGCTCGACGGCAAGGCCGTGCAGCTCGGCCTGCCGGGCGCGCTGCTCGCCGCACTCGGCAACACCTCACAATCGCCCGCGGCCTCCGAACACGCCGACGAGTCCACGGCCGAGGCCGGCCAGATTAAAGCCACGCTCAACGGGCGCTTCGTCAAATGGCGGGTCGACGAGGGCGCTACTGTCGCAAAGGACGAGCCCGTGGCCGTGTTAGAAGCCATGAAGATGGAAACCACCCTATATGCGCCGACGAGCGGCACGCTGGCGCGACAAAAGATTGCCGCTGGGGACGCCGTGCGTCAGGGCGACGTGCTGGCCACTGTCACATAGCGCGTTACAGCCCCGGGCGGACCAACGACGCGTTGTCTCGCAATTTTAATAATCATCCGCAAGTGACTGTTTGCTCGCCAGATTTGGTGCTTTTATAAGAAAAATTGCCGACTGGCGGCTTGCAAGTGACAAATAAGCCCCTCTAGGTTGAATCCACGGCTGTCGAGCATGGCTCATTACAGCCGTGATGTTCATCCAATATCGTCCAAGGGGGACCGAATGAAAAAGCTACTTCTCGCACTCGCCACCGGCCTGATGCTCGTCTCGGGCGCCGCACTCGCCGCCGTGAACGTCAATACCGCATCCGCCGACGAGCTGGCGCAGCTCGATGGCATCGGTGACGTCAAAGCCGCGGCCATCGTCGAAGATCGACAGGCCAACGGCAACTATGCCTCGCTCGACGATATGACTCGCGTATCAGGCATCGGCGACAAGACCGTCGACGGCTTGCGTGAGACGGCCACGGTCGGCGACTCGACCGAGTAACGCGGGCGTCAACGAACAAGACACCTGTCCCAGGGGCAGGTGTCTTGCCACCCCGCCGCTGCATCAACCGGCCAACCGCTCCAACCCCGTCAACGCGCTGAGGCCCAAAAACAGCGTTACCAGCCAGGCCAACCCGCCGACTACGAGCAGCCAACGCGGGTAGTGATAGCCGCCCAATAGATCGCGGCGCCGCCAGGCCACCCAGAGCAGCACCCCAACGCCCAGCGGCAGAATCAGCCCGTTGAACGCGCCGGCAAAGATCAGAATCACCTGCGGCGGCTGGCCGATAAGCGCATAGATCACGGCACAGGCCGCAATGAAGACAATGGTCAGTCGCTGTCGCCAAGCGGCCGACGTCGTGGCAACCGTCACGAATGAAATCGATGTGAACGCCGCGCCGATCACCGAGGTAATCCCGGCCGCCCAGAGCACCAGCCCGAATAGCCGGCGGCCGATATCGCCGGCAGCGGCCCCGAACGCCTGGGCCGCCAGATTGGTGCCCGTCAGCTGCACCCCGCCGGCCACCACACCCAGAACCGCCAGAAACAACAGACACCGCATCACCGCCGTAATCACGATGCCCAGCACCGAGTAACGCGTGATCGAGTCAACGGCCGCGGGCCCCGTTGTGCCCGAATCCAACAATCGATGCGCCCCGGCGTAAGTGATATAGCCGCCTACGGTGCCGCCCACCAGCGTCGTGATCACCAGCCAGTCGATCTGCGTAGGCCACACGCTGTTGGCCACCGCCTCGCCAACGGGCGGGCTCGACACCCAGGCCACATAGCCCATCAGCCCGATCATCAACACACCCAGCGCCACCACCGCGCGGTCCAGCGCCGCCCCGGCACGCGGCGCCGCGAACACGCCCACGGCAAGCCCCGCCGACAACAGCCCGCCCACCTTCCGCCCCAACCCGAACAACGCGCTCATCCCGAGCCCAGCCCCGGCAATGTTGCCGATGTTGAATACCGCCCCGCCAATGAATATCAAACCCGCCAGACACCCGCCCAACCCCGGCGCCACCCGATTGCCCAACGTCTGGGCCCGCAGACCCGACACCCCAATCACCCGCCACACGTTCAACTGCACCGCGATATCGATCAGCGTTGACACCACGATGGCAAACGCAAACGCCGCCCCCAGCTGGACCGTGAATACCGTCGTCTGCGTAATGAAGCCAGGACCAATGGCGCCTGTGGCCATGAGGAAGACGGCACCCAGAAATCGGCGTGGATCGACATTTGTCGGCGCGGCTTGCATCGTCTCGCTTATCCCAGAAATCTAGCCAAAGCGCACTAGCGTTTTAGCTATGTATAGACGTAGCCGATTTGCTATACACATCGGCCGCGACATGTATATTAATTGGATAAAAATATACACGTCTCACACGTATGCTCCCACCACTTACGCGCTTGAACACGAATCGCTTTGAGACGGTCGCGTTGTTTAAGCGGCTAAACGCAACCACGCGTCGATTGGCCGAGCTAAAAGGCGTCGCCTCCACCATTCCGAACCAGTCGATCCTCATCAACACGCTTGGCATACAAGAAGCCAAGGACAGCTCGGCGATCGAAAACATCATTACGACGCATGACGAGCTCTTTCGCGATGATGCGACCGAACCGACTGGATCTCTGCAGGCGAAAGAGGTGCACCGGTATCGGGAAGCGCTCTTCACCGGCTATAGCGCGGTTCGCCATGATCACCTGATCACGAACCGTCATATCCAGACGATACAGGCGACGCTCGAAAAGAACGCGGCCGGTTTTCGTCGTATTCCGGGTACGGCGTTACGCAATGGCTATGGCGAAACGGTCTACACGCCACCTTCGCCCGAACAGATCCCCGGCCTGATGGCCGATCTGGAAGCCTTCATAAACGATGATGAATTGTTCGCTCTTGACCCGCTGATCAAGATGGCACTCATCCACTACCAGTTCGAGAGCATTCACCCGTTCTACGATGGTAACGGTAGAACCGGCCGTATTCTCAACGTCCTATATCTCGTCAAAAACGCGCTACTCGATATCCCCGTGCTCTATATGAGCCGCCATATCGTGCGAACCAAGGACGAATACTACCGCCGCTTGCAAGCCGTACGCGACGACGACGCATCCCCCACTGTCAGGGTAGTTGG
>DCKU01000161.1 GCA_002320455.1 Salinisphaera sp. UBA1666 | reverse complement strand
CTCCAACGCGGCGCTCGCATGAAACCTCAACAGGCCCTAGGGCGACAGACGCTCGATCTGCCAGTCGTCCTGCGTCTTAATATAGCGCAAACGGTCATGCAGCCGTGAACGACGGGCCTGCCAGAATTCGATCTGTCGGGGCGCAACCACGTATCCGCCCCAGTGGGCCGGACGCAGCACGTCGGCGCCCTCGAATCGGGCTTCGGTATCGGCGACCTGGCGCTCGAGGTCGGCCCGGTCGGCCAGGCGCCGGCTTTGGGCTGACGCGTGGGCGCCGAGCCGGCTGCCTCGAGAGCGTCGCGCAAAATAAGCATCGGATTCGTCTGCGGCGAGCTTGGTCACGTGGCCCTGGATACGGACCTGTCGCTCCAAGGGCTCCCACCAGAATACGAGTGCCGCCTCGGGATTGGCCGCCAGTGCCTGGCCCTTCGCGCTCTCGTAGTTGGTATAGAAGCGAAAGCCGCGTTCGTCGAAACCCTTGAGCAGCACGATCCGTGCCGAGGGGCGCCCGTCGGCATCGACCGTGGCCAGCGTCATGGCCGTGGTTTCTTTGAGCCCGCAGTCTTGTGCATCGCTGTACCAATCGGCGAACAGCGCGAGCGGGTCGGCCGGCGCGTTGGCCTCGATTAGATCGCTGCGATCAAGCTCGCCCTGCCAGGCGCTGGGAGCATCGGCCATAGCGGCTTAGGCGTCCTCGAGCGTAAAGCCAATCTTGACGGTGACCTGCCAGTGGGCCACTTCGTTGTCTTCGATGTGACCGCGCACGCCCGTGACCTGAAACCAGCGCATATGCTTGATGGTCTTGGAGGCCTCGCGGATGGCCTTGCGAACGGCGTCTTCTTGGCTGGTCTCGGACGACCCGGTCAGCTCGACCGATTTATAGACGTTATCGCTCATGACAATCTCTTGCGTAGGAAGTGAGAGGTACATTACGCGGGCGCCCAGAAAGCCTCAAGCATTGTGTTGCGGCGCATTTTCGTTCAAAAATCGAGGTTTTCCGAAACCACGAGTGCCCGGCATGCGCGCGATACGAATTCACGATACCGACGACGGGCCGCGCGGGCGGATCGACACCGTCGAGCAAAACGCCCTGACCGAGGGCGATGTAGTCATCAGCACCCGCTATTCGTCGTTGAACTACAAGGATGCGCTGGCCATCACCGGGGCCGGCAAGATCGCCCGCAAGCGGCCGCTCAACGCCGGCATCGACGTGGCCGGTGTGGTTGAGCACAGCGACGATGCACGCTTTTCTCCGGGGGATGAGGTGCTGGTGACCGGCTGGCTGCTGTCTGAAACCCGCGACGGCGGCCTGGCCGAGGCCGTGCGCGTGCCCGGTTTCTGTGTCACGCCGCTGCCCGAGGGCCTGGATCTGTGGGAGGCCATGGCGCTTGGCACGGCCGGTTTTACCGCCGCCATGGCGATCAAGCGGCTACAGGATAACTTCCAATCGCCTGAACACGGGCCGATTGCCGTGACCGGGGCGACCGGCGGGGTCGGCATGTTCGCGATCGAAATGCTGGCCCAGGCCGGTTTTTCGCCGGTGGCCGTCACCCGGCGTGGCGACGTCTTCGGCGACCAGCTCAAGGCGCTGGGTGCGACCGAGATCGTGGCACCCGATGACATCGACCTGGGCGGCAAGCCGATGGGCTCAGAGCGCTTTGGCGGAGCGATCGACGCACTGGGCGGCGCGCCGCTGGCTCATCTGCTGGGCCAGACCCGCCAGTTCGGCAACGTCGCCGCGATCGGTCTGGCGGCCAGCCCCAAGCTGGAGACCATGGTCGTGCCGTTCATCCTGCGCGGGGTCTCGCTGCTGGGCATCAACTCGGTGGAATGCCCCATCGAATGGCGCGAAGCGATCTGGCAATCGCTGGCCGGCCCGGGCAAGCCGGCTCACCTGCGTGATATCGCGCACGAGACCATCGGCCTGGACGAGGTCGAAGACCGCTGTCATGCCATGATCGAAGGCCGGCATCAGGGCCGCACGGTGGTCGATCTGACGTGTTGAACAACGATACTTAACTCGAAGCGAGGAGATTTCATGGCCGAAAACACCAACACTGCCGGTCTGGCCGGCGTCACCGCAGGCAAGACCGCCATCTGCACCGTGGGCAAGCAGGGCGTGGGCCTGACCTATCGCGGCTATCTGATCGAGGACCTGGCCGAAAAAGCCGAGTTCGAGGAAGTGGCCTATCTCATGCTCTACGGCGCGCTTCCCACCGCCGACGAGCTGGGCGCGTACCGCAAGCGCCTGATGGGCCTGCGCGGGCTGCCCGACGGGGTGAAAACCGCGCTGGAAGTGCTGCCGCGCGACACCCATCCCATGGACGTGCTGCGCACTGGCGCCTCGGTTCTGGGCACGTTGGAGCCGGAGACCGACGCCGAAGCACAACAGCATGACGTGGCGGATCGTCTTTTGGCGAGCTTTCCTTCCATGTTGCTGTATTGGTATCACTTCGCCCACAGCGGCGAGCGGATCGCAGTCGAAACCGACGACGCAACGGTCGGCGGGCACTTCTTGCATCTACTGCATCGCGAGGCGCCCAGCGACGAGGCCGTGCGCTGTATGGCCACCTCGCTGATTCTCTACGCCGAGCATGAGTTCAACGCTTCGACGTTCACCGCTCGGGTCATCACGGCCACGTTGTCGGATTTCTACTCCGCTACCTGCGGGGCGATCGGCGCGCTGCGCGGCCCGTTGCACGGCGGGGCCAATGAAAAAGCCATGGCGCTGATCGAGTCGTTTTCCGACGCCGACGCGGCCGAGGCGGGCTTGAAGCAGATGCTGGCCGACAAGGCCAAGATCATGGGCTTTGGGCACCGGGTCTACAAGAAGGCCGACCCGCGTAACGCCATCATCAAAGCCTGGTCGAAACAGCTGGCCGGGGAGAACGACTACCGGCGCAATCTGTATGCCATCTCGGAGCGCCTGGAACAGGTCATGCTCGACGAGAAGGGCATGTTCCCCAACGCCGATTTCTATCACGCCACGGCCTATCACTTTCTGGGTATCCCGACCGAGCTGTTCACGCCGATATTCGTGATCTCGCGTTTGACCGGCTGGGGCGCGCATATTTTTGAACAACGCGCCGACAACCGCTTGATCCGTCCGAGCGCGGATTACGTGGGGCCTGAGGTCCAGTCGTTCGTGCCGATCGAAGAGCGCGGCTAGGTCGATACCCCAACGGATAATAAACAAAGGAGATCATCATGTTGCTGGCTTATTGGTGTGTACTGTTGACCGCGTTCATGCCGGTCATGTGGGTGGGCGTGGCCAAGTTCCTGGGGCCCAATAAGATGGGCCTGAAAGGCAACCACAACCCGCGCGAATGGCTGGAGCAACAAACCGGCGCTCAAAAGCGGGCCTATTGGGCCCAGCTGAACGCGTTCGAAGCGTTTCCGCCCTTCGCAGCCGGCGTGATCATCGCGGTCATCGCCGGCGGATCGGTAGCCGCGATCAACGTGCTGGCCGTTGCGTTTCTAGTGCTGCGTTTCATTTACGGCCTGTGCTATATCGCCGATATGGCCAGCCTGCGCAGCCTGGTGTGGTTCGCTGCGGTGGCGTGCACGGTTGCGCTATTTATCGTGGCTGCTATCGGCTAAGGAAGCTCTGCACAACCT
>DCKU01000158.1 GCA_002320455.1 Salinisphaera sp. UBA1666 | reverse complement strand
TCCAACTACCCTGACAGTGGGGGCCGGGTAAGCCCATTACCATTGAAAAACCTATTCCATTCGGCCCTTTGCACCAGCCCTTCGGCCCTTCGCCGTCACCGCTGTTGCAACGTGAAAGGCCGCGCATCGGCGCGGCCTGGGTGACTACCGTATTGAGCGTGTTGCTCGCGACGCGCCGCACCGTGAAAGCGCGCATCGCCTGATTGGAGGAGTGCCCCAAGGCTATGATATCGGCCTCGCCGTCAGTAAGGCCCGGTCATGCGGGTTCGGGATCGGGGCGTCGGAACCTGATTCATCTTTGGGCACGGATTACCGCACAAAGGGGCGCCGTCAACTTCCGGAGACGGGCAGCCGGCGTGGTCAAGGAAGGCCGTGGCCTTCCCGTGATCGGCTCGGAAGCCGGCCCTGGGAAGGCCACGGCGCAACCACGCCTGAATCAGCTAAAAGAGGGGCGCCAGTACACACCTGGCGCTATGTGAAGCGTTTCCGGCTGTCGATGGGCTGAGATTGAGCGTCTGTGCCCACCGAGAACGCAGGATCGGATCCTCGAAAGGACACTCCGTCTCACGATCCGAGCGGAGTTTGCTGCCGAAGCAGCAAGGGCCGTTGATAACCGCAACGGTACGGATGAAATCGTTGCTGCTTATACTCGCATGATTCCATTACGCGAGTCATTCCCGGTAAAGTGCGATGAACCGAAAAAAAGCCCCGCGTTGTGCGGGGCTGTGTGGGTTCAGGCCGCTTTGGGCGTTTCCTGTGTCTGCAGGTGGCCAATCAGCCATTGATAGGCGGTCTCGGCTTGAGCCGCCGCCCGGAAAATCGCTGACTGGTCCTCTTTGAGGATACTGAGCCAGTAATCGATATAGCCCGCGCTATCCTCGAAGGTCTGGCCGTGCAGGCCGAGCGCTGACATCGCATAAGTGGCTGTAATCTCGGCGATAAGCTCCTCGAACGCGTAAGCGCCCTTGCGAACAGTGGTCTCGTACTTAGGTCGATTGCAGCGATCCCGCGTCTTGGTGGCGTGGGCCAGTTCATGAAGAACGGTGACGCTGTAATCCACCGCCGAACTGAACCGATCGCGGTCGGGCATCGCAATGATGTCCGTATTCGGTTGATAGCAGGCCCGTGTGCCGCCGTGCAGAACGGTAATCCCGATGGCATTAACGATCCGCTCGACCGCCTCGATTGGCTCGAAACCGAACCGCGGTCGCGGATCCGGGGCTTCGAGGCCGTCGATCTGATCGAGATTGAAGACATTGAAGTATCGCAGAATACGAATCTTTTCTGTGACAGCCTCGCCGTCTGCGTCGACTTCGTCGGTCTCTTTCTCGATGGCCTTGTAGAAAACAGCCGGTGTGCTGTGCTCATCCTTGCGAACCTGACCGCCCAGCTTCTGGGCCTGTCGGTAGGTGAGCCAGTGGCCGGTGCTGTACTTCTGATCCAGCTGCATCGCCCATAGGATTGCCACGTTGATGCCGTGGTAGTCATCGCCCGTGGACAGATTGACCGGGATGTTGAATGTCTGAGTCTGATCCCAGGGGCAGCGCCAGGGCCGTGTCCCCTGTTCCAGTGCGTGAATGAACTGATCGGTGATCTGTTGCCGAATGTTGGTTTTAGCCATGGTGTTTCTCCATAAAAAAACGGGGAAACACCGATCCCGCAGGGAACGATGTCCCCCGATGGGATTGAAAGCGAAGTAAAAATCGGGACGCGAACGTCCCGATTGGTTTGGCCGATTAGGCCGCGGTAGCAGCTGGCAGACGCCAGACCTTGTCCTGGCCGTCGAAACGATAGCCTGCTTCCTTGAGCGCGGCTTTGCGCTCCTGGAAGTCGGGATCGTCTTTCGACAGCGCGACTTCGGCCGGCATGCCGTCAGGATCCGACTCGGGCGATTCAGGCGTGGCCGCTTCCGGTTCGGGGGCGGTCTCGGATCCAGCGTCGCTATTTTGCGATTCCGGTTCCTCGCCGTCGTCGGATTCCGTCTCGGTGCTGTAGACAGTCTCGCCATCGATCTTGATGAAGCCGAGGTAGAGCAGGCGGGCTTTCAGGCTGATGCCTGTCTCGCCGGCACGTTCGCCCTTGGAATAGGTGAACGTGTCGGGATACAGATCTCCGAGCCGGAAACCGATCAAGACCTTGCGGTCTTGTGCTACGGCATTCTGATACTGCGGGACCAGTTCGATCGCCTGGGCACCGCTGACACGGCAATCAAAACGTGTGTGATTGACGTTATCTTTGGAACCGTGCAGTGCCGCGATGTCGCAAGCCCAGAACGGCGAACCGTTCTTGGGGCGAACTTCGCGGACGCGGTTCAGATAGCCGATACCCTGCGTGTGAAGATCGAAATATTCAGACATGGTGTTTCTCCTGGAATAGGGGATACACCACACCCTCATTGGGGATGATGATCCCCAAGAGTGGGTTGGAAGATGCCGCAAAAGCAGCAGGTTTATAAGAATGGATCGAACCTCGAAAGGCGTCTCTGTTCGCGATCCGGAGAGACTTCAAGGGCCGCTATCAACCTAGCGGTAGGGTTTCAGGTGTAAGGCGACCAGATTAGAAACGTTCCGTCAAGCGAAGGCCGCCATGGCAGCGCACGTCAGATTGATGCGATCGCTATAACTGGGCAAGTTGCTCTGAAATTCGGTTGCGTAACGCTTCATTGATACGGCCGGGCACCGCGTCTGCGCCTAGCTCAATGACTCGGTCACCGACCGTCTGCTGCTTTTTGGCAATATCGAGCAGCAAAGCACAAAGATCGGTGAAGCCGGCGTCGCGAAGAACATCTGCGGCGCGCCGTGCGCGCTGGTCGCTGCGCGGTAGAAAAATAGCGCTGGCAGGACCGAACCGGTCTGGCAAGGGAATCCAGTAGAAGGCGGCGCCAAACGGCCTCATGGCATCGATGAAAACGCATTCGGAGTTTGCTTCGGCGTGAGCAGCGAATATGTCGAATTCGTCGCTCAGGGCTTCGATTGCGAAGCTGTTCAGGGAGGTCTGATGAATCTCCGCTTCGATAATCACAGGGAGATCGAAGGAGCGTGAGAGATATTGGGCTACAGCAAAATGATGGCTACCGCCAACGTTCGATAGAAAAACCCGACCGTCCCAAGCATAGGACGACAAATGATCAGCGGGATTCTCGCAGTGGATGATGCGAATTTCATCGTGGGCCAGCGCTCGGTAGAACGCAGTTTCATCGGCTTCGCCAAGTTCTTTCTTGCATTCATGGCGTACAAAGTCGGTCAGACAATCATATTTTTCTAAGGGTCCTTTAGAGCAGCTCAGACCATCAATATCGCGTATATCAATGGCCACTTGCCGCTTGGTAGTCGACGCGAAATCCAGAAGTGGCTGACACGTTCGTCGGTGTCCTCGGTAATCGCCAAATGAGTCACGAGCCCAGCCTGTAAGTAGGCCATCTTCGCGGCGTGGAAACATGAACACGGGCCATTGACCGAATCGATGCCATGGGGCTACCAAAGTCTCGTCGATACCGCTGGATGCAACACTGATAGCGGGCACGTCATCGGCCGGAAAATGCTCGGTCCACGCCGTCAGACGAGCAGGTGTACCCAACCAGTCATGAAATGATAACCACGCCTCATCGCGTATCGAGCGCCAATAGCCGGCCCACGTTTTGTTGCCGATTAACTCACTCATCGGACCGTTGTTGTGTCGGAATCTCGCGTTGTCGTTCTCGTGCCAGGTCGATCAGCGTTTCAATGCGGATCAACCGTTCTGTATTGGCCGTGACCGATTGGTGTAACGCATCTACTTCGGCGCGCAATCTGTCGACACGCTCGGTTACCACGGTCATCTCGCGGCCAGCGGAAAGAAGCGTTGTCCAGACACTCATCGCTAGGCCTGGATCAAATGGGCGACGCCCGAGATGAGCGCCGGATCCTCGGCAGCTTCACGCCGTGTGCGCTCACGGATACGCTCTATCCATGCCGGATCGGTAAGCTGCTTTCGTGCCTTGGTGGCACGTTCAAGTGTGCCCTCAATCTTCGTATTCAGGTCTTCGATCTGCCTGAGCAGATCCGCGGCCGTTGCCTCGACTATCTCTTGCTCGGATGCATTAAGCGCATCCGAATCAAAAGTATCGATGGCGCGCCGGATAAGCTCGGCATCGGAACTCAGCCCGAGTTCGGCACGCAGCGTCTCGATTCGACGTACATGCGCAGCGCTCAGGTGATACTGCTTGCGCAGCATCCTAGGCTCTTCGTGATTGGTGGCCATAATCAACTCTGCAGTACTGACTAAATCGTATTGTACACCTACACATCCGCCGACACATGCACAGCTTGCCGCGGCTACATCACTGCTTTGGGGGCGAGGTTGCCGATTTGACGCGATAGCCGCGATGCATTTGACTCGTACAGATCACGGTACTTGCTTGTTGTTTGGCGGGCTCGATGCCTGGCTGCTGACGAGCACGGCGATCCTCGTAATCTAATCATCGTGCGCCATCTGTAGCGCGACCTTGAGCAGCATCTCCTGGACGGATTCGAGCACGACTTTCGCGACACCATCTATTTCGGCGGCGATGTCGGACAGATCGACGATGCCAGGCACGGCCAGCCGAGCACCTTTAGATACGTGCAACTCTCATCAGTGACTTGCTATCGGATGAGCTCAAATCATAGGTCAGAAGTGTCTAATGGACCCGGACAAGTCCACTTGACGCTCCAATAAGTCCTTGGACTTTAGGCCAAATGGACAAAGGTGATCGTCCATCACCATGCGGTAAAGCGTTGCGATCTTGGTCATTGGTGTACCTCTGCGTTGCCGGATTTGAAAGTCTAGGTCGCGAAAACGGCGTAGAACCCTCGCGACGCTCAGTACCAGGCCCTGATGCCTATGACGAATGCGGTCGACGAGGTCGCTTCACCTTCGCATTCAGCGATGTCTTCAGTCTCACCGTGCAGCGCCTCGTAGCGCACGCCGACGTAGGGCGCGAACTCGCGCTTGATCTCGTAGCACAGGCACGGGCCCATCTCGGTGTCGTTGACGCCCTGGCCCAGACTGTACTCGGGTACGTCGTTGGCACTGGCGCCGAGTTCCAGGCGCGGCTGCAGGATCAAGCGTTAGCTGAGCGGCAACTCGTACTTGAACTCGCCGCGGAAACTCACGTCGCCGTCCTCGCTGACGAATAGTGCGGTATCGGACTCGAGCCAGTAAGGTGCCAGACTCTGTATGCCAAGCACGGCGAAGGCGCGGTCGGCACCGGGGCTGGTGTCGTAGCGAATACCCGCCTGGGCGCCCCCGAAAGGGGCTGATTATGCGGTTATACAGCGCCTGACACTCGGTGTCCTCCAGCCGCCGTGAAATCACACCAACATCCTTAAGGTAGCAGCATTACTCGCCCAAGCTCAGACCATAGCGGTTCAGCTAGGATACCGAGACCGATCGTCAACAACGTAGCCAGATAGAGCGCCTTTTGGGCCCAGCCACCGAGTACTGGCACCGGCCCGTCGAGATCACCAAAGTACACGGGACCGAGTACCCGCAGATAATAGACCAACGAAACGACTGTATTGATGACGGCGATCACGGCCAGCCAGGCATAGCCGGCCTCGATCGTGGTCACGAACAGCGCCAGCTTGCCGACGAAACCGCCCAGCGGCGGGATGCCCACCAGCGACAGAAAGCTCACCACCAGCACCGCAGCAATCCCGGGCCGGGCCGTCGCCAGCCCGCGGTAATCGGCAAGATTCGTCCGGCCGCGCAGTTGCGTGACCGCCGCGAATGCTGCCAGATTGGCGGCCGCATAAGCGCCCAGGAAGAACAGCAAGGCCGGTATCGCCTGCGCGTTCAGGCCGACCGCGGTAACCGCCATCAGAGCATAGCCGGACTGTGAAATCGACGACCAGCCCAGCAGCCGGCGCACGTCGCTCTGGCCGAGCGCCCCGAGATTGCCAATGGTCATGGTGGCCACGGCAAGCGTGGCGACAAGCGGCCGCCAGGCGACAACGTCGGCCGGAAAGATTGTCACCAGCCGTGCCAGCGCAATGGCCGCGCCGATCTTGGGGGCCACGGTCAGAAACGCGGCAGCCGGTGGCGGCGCGCCCTCGGACACGTCGGGCATCCAGGTATGGGCCGGCACCGCCGCCAGCTTGAAGGCGACGCCGACCACGACCAGCGTCAATCCGATCAGTGCCATGATTTGGGGCGCGTCGGTGGCGGCTTTTGCTATTTGCGCGTAATCCGTGCTGCCGAACAGGCCAAAGAGCAGCGTCACCCCGATCATGAGCAGCGTATTGGTGAGCGCGCCGACCAGGAAATACTTCATCCCCGCTTCCACCGACAGCGGCCAGGCGCGGTGGTAGGCCGCGAGCGTATAGCCGGTGACCGACGACAGCAGCACCGCCATGACTAGCTGCAGCAGATCGGCCGCCCCGGCAAGCAGCATGGCTCCAAGTGCTGCCAGCAACAGCATGGCGTAATACTCACCGTGGCGGCGATCGCTGCGCAGCCATTCCGGGGTCAGCGCCACGCAGATCGCGGTGGTAGCCAGAATGAGCAGGCGAGCCCAAATACTCGCGCCGTCGAGCGCCCAGACGCCGGCGAACGTCAGCCGCGCCGGCTCGCCCAGCTGTAGCGCACAGAGCACGGCCGCGGCGAACAGGCTGGCGAGCGCCCCGATGGCAAGCCGCCAGTGGTCCTGCTGGCGCATGAACGAGGCGGCCAGCAGCAGCACGACCGCGCTGACCAGGACACTGATCTCGGGCAGGACGTCGCCGATCGGCATGCTATGGCCCACCGGTGAGCACCGCCGTGGTGCTGTTGATCAAGGTCAGCAGCCAGACCGGATAGATGCCGATGACAACCACCAGCACCGCGAGTACCGCCAGCAACCGGGTTTCGACCCGGCCGAGGTCGCTGAAATCGGACCAGCGCGCGGGCAGTTCGCCAAAGAACAGCTGCTGGAGCATCTGCAGGAACAGGGCCGCGGTGATCAGGATGCCGACGAGCCCGATCGCCGCCAGCCACGGATAGACGCCGAAGGTGCCGACAAAGATCTGCAGCTCGGCCACGAAGCCGGCCAGCCCCGGCAGGCCGAGACTGGCAAAGGAGGCCAGTACGGCGAAGCCGGTGAGTCGGGGGGCAACCTGAGCCAGGCCGCCGTAGGTTTGCAGATCGTATTCACGGCCGCGCTGCCAGAAGACGCCGCAGATCAGGAACAACGAACCCGTGATCAGCCCGTGGGCCACCATCTCGACGGTCGCGCCGGTCAACGCCATCTGACGCGCGGCCTGCTCGCCACCGCCGACCAGGGCGCCGGCTGCGGCGATGCCGAGCAGCGAGTATCCCATGTGATTGACCGAGGTATAGGCAATCCGGCGCTTGAGATCGCGCTGTGCCATCGCCACCAGCGCGCCCCAGAGAATCGAGACCACCGCAACGATTCCGAGCGCGAAGGCGTAACGCGCGAAGGTCGCGCTCATCATCGAAAACGGAATACGGATGAGCCCGTAGGTGCCCATCTTGAGCAGCACGCCGGCCAGGATCGCGGACGCCGGGCCGGGCGCATCGACGTGGGCCGGCGGCAGCCAGGTATGCAAGGGCACGAAGGGCGTCTTGATTCCGAGACCGATGACAAAACCGAGCAGCACCAGCGCGCCGCGCACGTCCATGCCGGCCAGCGGCTGGCGCGCGATGAGTTCGCGCATGTCGAAGGTGACCGGATCGGTGGTCAGCACCAGAGCAATGATCGCCAGCAGCATCGCCAGCGAGCCGGCGAAGGTATAGACAAAGAACTTGAGCGCGGCGCGCTGGGCGTCGCCGTGACCCCAGCGGCCGATCAGAAAGAACAGTCCGACCAGGCTCAGATCGAAAAACACATAGAACAGCAGCAGATCCAGGGTCAGGAACACGCCCAGCGACACCGCTTCCAGGAATAAAAACCAGGCGTAGTACTGGCGCGGTCGACCCTGGGTTTCGGCCGGCCAGGCGATCGTGGCCACGAACAGCAGGGCGCTCATGGTTGCGATCGCCAGGGCGATGCCGTCCACGCCCATGCGCCAGCCGACCCCGAGCGAGGGGATCCAGGGATAGCTCTCGACCCATTGAAAGACCGGCGCGCCCGCGCCGGTATCGAAACCGATCCAGGCGATGATCAGCAGCAGCAGCGGAATCGCGCCGAGCACGCAGGCCACCTTGCGGCAGCGGTCCTCGTTGACGTAAAGGATCGCCAGCGCGCCGATCAAGGGAACCAGAATAGTCAGCGTGAGCATGTCAGCTCCCTGCGAGCAGAATTAGGGTCAACACCACGACCCCGATCGCGATGAGGGCGAAATAATGATGGGAGAGGCCGGTCTGCAGGCGACGGCTGTCTTCGCCGCCGAGGGCGACCCAGCGCGCGGACCCTTCGGGCAGGCCATCGGCCAGGCGTTCCAGAAAATGCCAGCCGGTCTGGGCGATCGCTGTGGCCGCGGCGGCGATACGCCCGACCGTATAATCGATGACGTGGTCGTCGAATCGGGCGCTGTATTGCGCTAGCTGGCTGGTCGGCGCCACGACGAGCCGATGGATCGCGACCGGCAGGCCGAGCCAGTCGTCGCTGGCGGCCAGCGCGCCGTCGCCGCCCAAGGCCGGATCGTGACGGGCGACCAGCAGGCCGGCATAGAGACCGGCGGCGAGCGCGATCAGCGAGCCGATGGTCTCCCAGGGCTTGAACAGTGGCAGGTTGGCGCCGAAGCCCTGTTCGAGCGCGCCGCGCGCACCCGGCAGCCAGAGTGCGCCGAGTACGACACAGGCCACGGCCAGCAGGGCCAGCATCACGGTCTCCAGCCGGTATGACGACTTGGCATCGTCCTCGGCTTCGTCGCCTGGACCGAAGACCGAATACTGGAAACGCATCGCGTAGGCCGCACTCAGACCGCCGGCGAGCATGAGCGCGATCGCCAGCGCCGGGCCGGCGTGGGCGGCGGCCGCGATCACCGCCTCCTTGGTCCAGGCAGCGCCCAGCGGCGGAACACCGGCCAGCGCGAGCGCGCCCGCCGCACTCAACACCGTTACATAGGGCAGGGTGCGCGCAAAGCGCATGCGGCTCAGCTCGAAACTGCCGGCCTGTTCGCCGGCAATGCCGGCACCCAGGAACAGCAATGCCTTGAATGCCGCATGGCTCACCATATGCGCGAGCGCAACGCCCGGATAGCCGGCGCCGACAGCGACGAACATGAGCCCGTACTGGGCCGAGGTCGAGGCGGCCAGCAGTTTTTTGGCGTGTGGCTGCAGCAGCGTCACCGTGCCGCCGGCAAGGGCTGTGACCAGACCGATGCCGATGGTGACCGGGCCAAACCAGGCGGCGCTATCGAGTACCGGATGCAGCCTGATCAGCAGATAGGCGCCGGCCGCGACCATGGTCGCCGCATGCAGCAGCGCCGATACTGAGGTCGGACCGGCCATGGCGCGAAACAGCCAGGGCGCAAACGGTACTTGGCCGGATTTGGCCGCGGCCGACAGCAACACGCCGAATACCAGCAGCTGCTGCAGCGGACCGTCGAGCTGGCCCAGCCCGGCAAAGGCGAAGCTGCGAGTGCCGGTAAACGCCGCCATCGCGGCCAGGAACAGGCCGAGATCGCCGAGCCGGGTCGCAACGAAAGCATAGCGCCCGGCCGCCGGATTGTCGGCGTCGCGCCAGCGGTGACTGATCAGCGCCCAGGAACAGGCCCCCACCAGTTCCCAGCCGATCAGCAGCGTCAACAGATCGGCCGCGATCACGAGCAGTTCCATAGCACCGACGAACAACAGCAGCAGGGCGATCAGGCGCTTCAGGCCCTGGCTGTCCTCGTGGGCCGTCGCATAGACCACGACCGGCAGAGCCACCGCGGGCACCAGGATCGCCATCACGGCGGAGAAATCGGTCAACCCAACCTGGAGCCGTAGTGCCCCGCTCCACGCCAGCTGTCCGCTCCAGCCGCCGAGCGCGGCCCAGATCGCGAGTGCCAGGGTGGCGGCTAACACGCCAGCGGCGGCGATACCCAGCGTCGCGCGGCGCTCGCCTGCGCGCAGGAAAACCGCCGGAGCAGCCAGAATCGGGATGAGCGCGAGTAACCAGAGCATCAGTGCTTCATGGTGCCGAGGCTTTCGGTCATATCGGCCTGCCGGTTGCGATAGACCGCGGTGATCAGCGCAAAGCCCACCGACATTTCCACCGCCATCACGGCCATGGTGACGATGGCCAGCAGTTGCCCGGTCGGCACGCCGCCGGCGGCCAGCGACCAGAAGCCGACTGCGGCCAGCAGTACGCCGTTGAGCATGAGTTCCAGGCCCATCATCAGCATGACGAACGACTGCTGGGAAAGCGTGCCATAGAGGCCGATGCCGATCAGGGCCGCGGCGACGAGCAGGATAGCGGTGAGGGTCATTGTTCTCGTCTCCTCAATGATGGTGATGGCCGTGGCCGCCGCCTTCCTCGGGCAGACGTCCGGCCGGCTGACCGCCCGGTTCCAGGGGCGGCGGAACAGAGCCTTCGTCCGCGGGACCGAAGCGCCCGCTGCGGCTCGACAGGATCACGCTGGCCACCATGGTCGCCAGCAGGGTCACGCCCGCGGTTTCGAAGATCAGCATCGAGTCGCCGAGCAGTTCCTTGCCGAGATCCGTTACCACGCGCGCGTCGGAAGCGACCGGGTTATCCGCAAAGTCGGTGACCAGCATTACCGCCGCCAGACCCACAAACGCAGCGATACCCGCGCCGATCGAAAAACGGTGCTGATGCACCATGACCATCGGGTTCAGGCCGGCGGGATTCATCATGTACATGACCATGAACAAGGCCATGACCATCATCTCCACGCCCATCATGAAAATGGTCGCAATGCCGAGGTAGGGTGCGCCGAGCAGCAGCATGATCAGGCCGACCGCGATGAACGAGGCCAGCAGCAAAAACGATGCGCGCACCATCGAATCGGTACAGAAAACCCGCCAGCCGGACACGATTGCGGTCAGGGCGAAGATCCAGAAGGCCATATCGTCCACAACGCTCATAGCGCCACCAGTCCGGCCCAGACGAGATCGATGAACGCCAGCGGCATGAGCACGATCCAGATCAAGGTCAGCATCCGGCTCGGTGAAATACGCGCAAACAAGTGGCTGAGCGCAACCAGCAGCACGAGCACCGCGGCCGTTTTGAGCAGCAGCCAGAGCGGGCCCGGCAGCACCGGCCCGAGATAGCCGCCGAGGAATACGGTCGCCGCCATGGCCGCCGTTGCCACCAGCATGGCCAGGCGCGCGAATTCCCAGACCAGCCGCGCCGCTCCCGAGATCTCCGAGGCCGTGCCGTCGGCCAGATCGGCCGAGTCCGCGTAGTTGAACGGGCCTCTGAAGCTGAGAGACAGGCCGATCAGCAGGAACAGCGGGAGCCCGAGCGGCTGGCGGATGACATTCCAGAGTTCGCGCTGGGATTCGATGATCTTCGGAACGGCCAGCGACTCGGCGGGCAATGCCGCCGCGATAAGCACGAACATGCTGATCAGCATCACCGGTAGCCCGATGGCGACATAGCGGTAGGCGCCGATCAGGCCGAGTTGAGAATTGGCCGACCAACCGTGCAGGAAGACGACCACGACCGTCAGCGCTTCGACGGCGCCCCACCAGACGATGCCGACTTCGAGGTCCGCAAGCACGCTGGCACCGGAGAAGGGCACGAGCGCGACGCCGGTACCGGCCAGCCCGGCATACAGTGCAGGCGCCAGACGCCAGTTCAGCAAATCCGGCGCTTCGGTCAGATTGGACTGCTGGCGCAGCATCGTGGCGCACCGGTAGAGCGGGTTGGCGAGCGGCGTACGTAGCGACCGGCCTTCGCGGGCGGCCGCCCATAGCCCATCAAGCACGGCGACGTACCACGCCATACCGAGGAGGAAGGCGACCCAGGCCACGGTGAGAACGATCGGGGTCATGGGCCCTCCAGTGGCGCCATGCGACACAGCGCGGCGCTATCGAAACTGTTGAGCACCAGCAGCGCCTCACTCCATTCGAGTCCCGGTAATAGCTCGGTTACGCGATAGTCGATCGGCGGTGCCCGAAGCGCCCATGGCGCCTCGACAAGTGCGCCTTGGTCAATCATCGCGTCGGGTGCCGCCGAA
>DCKU01000100.1:12943-13469 GCA_002320455.1 Salinisphaera sp. UBA1666 | reverse complement strand
ATGAAACCTCAACAGGCCCTAAGCTAGGCTCGAACATCGTCGTCTAAACGCTGACCACCGCACGCGCTGCGAAAGGCTGATCGATCATGTCTGATCCTCTATTGACCCGAAGC
Organism: Salinisphaera sp. UBA1666; assembly: GCA_002320455.1. GTDB lineage: Bacteria > Pseudomonadota > Gammaproteobacteria > Nevskiales > Salinisphaeraceae > Salinisphaera. The sequence goes on along the minus strand of DCKU01000100.1, from coordinate 13,356 downwards.
TGGCCCCGGCTGAGCGAGCTGGCCGAGACAGCCGGCCAGCGGCATCTGACCGAGTTGTTCGCCGCCGATGCCACCCGCGCTGAGCGCTACTGCGTCGAGGCCTGCGGTCTGACGCTGGATTACTCCAAGCAGCGTATCGACGACGCGACACGCACGGCGCTGATCGAGCTTTTCGACGAACAAGACGTGGCAGGCGCGCGTGATGCGATGTTCGCCGGCCAGCCGATCAACACCAGTGAGGATCGCGCGGCCTGGCACGTGGCGCTCCGAGCGCCGCATGAAGCGCCAATGCACCAGGGCGTACATGAAACACGTCGTGCCATGGCGGCGTTTGCCGAGGAAGTGCGCAGCGGCGCCTGGACCGGCTTCGACGGCCAGACCATCACCGACGTGGTGAATATCGGTATCGGTGG
>DCKU01000100.1:12296-12641 GCA_002320455.1 Salinisphaera sp. UBA1666 | reverse complement strand
CGTGGTGAATATCGGTATCGGTGGTTCGGATCTGGGCCCGCGGCTGGTCTGCGAGTCGCTGGGGGGCCACGATGTGCCGCGCCCGCACTTCGTGGCCAACGTGGATCCGCACGATCTGGACGATACGCTGGCCAAGCTCGATCCGGCCCGCACGCTGGTGATTGTGACCTCCAAGTCGTTCGGTACGGCCGAAACGCTGGCCAATGCGCGGGTGGCCCGGCGCTGGCTGACCGCGGCCGGTGCGGCCGAGGGCGATATCGCTAAGCATTTCGTGGCCGTGTCCACCAACGAAGACAAGGTGCGTGCCTTCGGCATCGAGCGCATGTTCGGCTTCTGGGACTGGGT
>DCKU01000100.1:0-11996 GCA_002320455.1 Salinisphaera sp. UBA1666 | reverse complement strand
CATGTTCGGCTTCTGGGACTGGGTCGGTGGGCGCTATTCGTTATGGTCGGCGGTGGGCCTGTCGATCCTGCTGGCCGTGGGCGAGACCCGCTTCGAGGCGCTGTTGGCGGGGGCCCACGCCATGGATCGCCACTTCGCCGAAGCGCCGGTCAACGACAACCTGCCGGTCTGGCTGGCACTGACGGGCATCTGGAACAACAACTTTCTAGGTCTTGCCAGCCACTGTGTTGTGCCCTACGCCCAGCGGATGGCGAACCTGCCGTCGTTCCTGCAGCAGTTGGAGATGGAGTCCAACGGTAAGTCGGTCACGCGTGAAGGCATGCCCACGACGGTGGCCACCGTGCCCACGATCTGGGGCAGCGTGGGCACCAACGCCCAGCATGCGTACTTCCAGATGCTGCACCAGGGCGAGCTGGCCGTGGATCTGGATTTCATTCTGCCGCTCTCGACGCCCGAGGCCGCCGCCGACGAGCGCGAGGTCGAACGGGTTGCCAACTGTCTGGCCCAGGCCGAAGCGCTGATGTGCGGGCGTGACGCCGAGGCGCTGCGCGACGAACTGGTGGCTGAGGGCTGGCAGGGCGAAGCGCTCGAGCATCGCTTGGCGGCGCGCAGCTTTGCCGGTAATCGGCCGTCCAATATGCTGGTCATGGACACGCTGGATGCCCATCACTTGGGCGCGCTGCTGGCTGCCTACGAGCACAAGGCGTTCGTGCAGGGCATGATCTGGAATATCAACAGCTTCGACCAGTGGGGTGTCGAGCTCGGCAAGAGCATGGCCGGCCGCCTGGTCGATGACCTGACCACGACCGAGACGCCCGGCGAGCACGACGCCTCGACCGCGCGGTTGCTGGCTCAGGTGCGGGCCCACTGGAGGCGCTAGCATGCACGCTACCCACGACTATCTGCCGCCGCGGGTCTATGACGGCGAGCAGATTGCGGCTCTGGATCAGCGCTTCATCGAGCACTTTGGGGCGACCAGCCAGGCCTTGATGCAGCGAGCCGCTCGCGCGGCCTACGCCGAGCTGGCCGAAGCCTGGCCCATGCCCGGGCGGATGCTCGTTGTGGCCGGGCCCGGCCACAACGGCGCCGACGCCGCGCTGATCGGTGAGCTGGCCCACGCCGGCGGCTGGCAGGTCCGCCTCGTAGCCCCTTTGCCGCTTGATAACTTGAGCGAGGCAGCACGCGAGGCGTTCGCTGTCTACGAGCGCGTTGTCGGGCCGGTCGAAGCGTTGGAAGACGCCGCCCTGTCCTGTGATCTGATCGTCGACGGCCTGTTCGGCATCGGCGTGAATCGGGCCGTTACCGGTCCCGCAGCGCAAGCGATCGAGCAGATCAATGCGGCTTCGGCGCGCGGCGTGGGCGTGCTCTCGGTGGATATTCCCTCGGGGCTGGATGCCACCACGGGGCGTATACACGGCGTGGCGGTCAAGGCCGGGCGCACCGTCACTTTCATCGGCGTCAAGCTGGGCCTGATGAGCGCGGACGGGCCCGCGCATACCGGCGAGCTGGCGTTTCACGATCTCGACGCACCCGACGGCCTGTACGAGGGCCAGTCCTATCGGGCGCGGCGTATTGCCCATCGCGATCTGCGGCATGTATTGCCGGCCAGAGCGCGCAGCGCGCACAAGGGTGACAACGGCCATGTGCTGTGTCTGGGCGGCAATCAAGGGCTGGGCGGTGCGATCCGGATGAGCGCCGAAGCCGCGCTTCGTAGCGGCGCTGGGCTGGTCAGCGTGGTCTGTCATCCCGATCACGCCGGGGCCATGAGCCAGGCTCGGCCCGAGCTGATGTGTCAGGGCATGCGTGATGCCGCGGGCGACGCCCCCGGCCTTCAGTCACTCGTGCAAGCCGCCTCGGTCATCGCGCTGGGACCGGGCCTGGGTGCTGCAGCCCGGGATGCGGCCTTCGGCGACGGCCTGTTCGCGGCAGCCATGCATGCGCCGCGGCCGCTGGTCGTCGATGCCGATGCGCTGAACCGGTTGGCCGATGCCCCACAGGCGCGCGGCAACTGGATCCTCACGCCCCACCCGGGCGAGGCCGCTCGTCTACTGGGCGTAACCACGGCCGATATCCTGGCCGATCGCGTGGCCGCAGCACGACAGCTCGTCGAGCGCTACGAGGCGGTGGTGGTCTTGAAGGGGGCCGGCAGTCTGGTGGCCACACCCAACGAGACCTGGCTCTGCAGCCAGGGCAATCCTGGCATGGCCGTGGGCGGTATGGGCGATGTGTTGACCGGCGTGATCGCGGCGCTTGTGGGCCAGGGCCTGTCGCTGGCCGATGCCGCCATGGCGGGCACCTACGTGCACGCACTGGCCGGCGACACCACGGCTGACGAGGTCGGCGAGCGCGGGATGTTGCCGAGCGACGTCATCGCGCGCCTGCCGGCTGAGCTCAACCCGGTGGTGCGATGAATCTGCTCTTGGCCGACGCGGCAGCGACCCGAGCTTTTGGCCGACGGCTGGCCGCTGCGCTCGAGGATGTCGCCGACGGGCTGACGATAAGCCTCGAGGGAGAACTGGGTGCCGGCAAGACCGAGCTGGTCCGCGCGACGATCCAGGCGCTGGGCCACCAGGGCCCGGTCGTCTCGCCCAGCTATACGCTGATCGAGCCCTATGATTTGTGTCATCGCACTGCTCGTCACATGGATCTCTATCGCTTGGGCGACCCGGAAGAGCTGGAGTATCTGGGCGTACGTGATATTGAGTCGACCGATCTCATCTTTATCGAATGGGCGATTCGCGGTGAAGGCTATTTGCCGACTATCGATCTCTTGTTGACGCTGGATTACGAGCACACCGCGCGCCGTCTCTATGCCCGGGCGCGTACAGCACGCGGCGGCGAGGTCCTGTCGCGTCTAACCGAACAACCCGTTATCGGCTGAGCCGACGGACATCGCGCGTTCAGCCGCGCCCACTCATTCTGTTGCCGCTTTTGGGCCCAGCCGCTACTCTCGATCGGGCGGGGGCCGTCGTCATCACCCGAGGGCAGGGCGCCAAGACATGCGAACAAGCCAGTTCATCGCTGCGGTCGTCGGATTATTATGTCTTGCGATTGGCCACGCGGTCGCGGCTCCGGCCCGGCTCACCGACGCGCGCCTCTGGGCCTCGAGCGACAAGACCCGGGTGGTCTTCGATCTGAGCCAGGACACGCAGCCGGATATCTTCATGCTGGCCGATCCGTATCGGCTGGTGGTTGATCTGCCGGCTACGCGCAACGTCGGCCCGGCCGAGCGCGCAAGTGCAGATACCTCTCTCATCCGGCGTATTCGTACCGGTATCCGGCACGGCACCGATGTACGCATCGTCATGGATCTCACGCGTGCTGTGCGGGCCAAAAGCTTCATGCTGTCGCCCGACGGCGAGCACGGGTATCGCCTGGTCGTGGATCTGTATAACCACGACGGGCCGGCCGATGCGCCCGGGCAGCGCATCGCCCGTCGCGCGCCGGAACCCGAGCCGGGCACCCAGCCGGGCTCGGCCGAGCGCTCGACGACACGCACGGCCAATTCCGGCGGCGACCAGGCCGAGCGGGCGGCGGCGGCCCTGGCGGAATCCGCGGCCACGGTCCCCGACGCAGCGATCAAGCAACAAACCGGCAACGAACGCGCGCGGGCAGCGGCCGCGGCGGGCCGGGATATCGTGGTCGCCGTCGATGCCGGTCACGGCGGGCACGATCCGGGCGCGCACGGCCCCAGCGGCCTGCAAGAAAAAGACGTCACCCTGGCAATCGCCCGCCGTTTGAAGGCGCTCATCGACGACCAGCCGCATATGCGCGCCGTGCTGACGCGCAAGACCGATACCTATATCGGCCTGCGTGAACGCATGGTCATCGCCCGGCGCGACAAGGCTGACCTGTTCATCTCGATTCATTGCGATGCTTCACCCGGCGGGGCCTCGGCCTCGGGTGCGTCGGTCTATGCGCTGTCGGCCCACGGGGCGACGAGCGAGCATGCGCGTTGGCTGGCCAAGCGCGAGAACGCGGCCGATCTGGTCGGCGGCATCAGCCTCAAGGACAAGAACTCGAGCCTGGCGTCGTTCGTGCTGGATCTGTCGCAGAGTGCCAGCATCGAGGCCAGCATGGATGCCGCCGGGCGGGTGCTCGCCGAGCTAGATGCCCTGGGCGATCTGCATAAAGACGACGTCCAGCAGGCCGGATTTATGGTGCTTAAGTCGCCGGATATCCCGTCGATCCTGGTCGAGACCAATTTCATATCCAACCCCGAGGCCGAGCAGAGACTGGCCACTGCCCAATATCAGAGCCAGCTCGCCGAGGCTATGCTGCTGGGCATCAAGGGATATTTCGCTCGCTATCGTCCGTCGACGTATATCACCGCGGCCGAGACCTATCAGGTCAAGCCGGGCGATACGTTGTCCGAGATCGCGGCGCGCTTTGGCACCACGACGAAGCGCCTGAAGCAGCAGAACGATCTGTCCGGTACCCGCCTGCGCGTGGGCCAGACCTTGACCATCCAAACCGCTCAACAGCTCGCAAGCCGCGGGTGAGACCACGCCCCCGGTTATTGCTTGTCGGCGGCGGCGCAGTACAGCGCGAGCTGCTCGTTGCAGATCACCGTCTGACCGACGTGTTCGATGTGACCTGGGTCGCGCCGGCTTCAATTGCCGGTGCTCATACGCCGCAGGTTGCACTCGCGGGGCGATTTCGTCATCCCGCGCGCGACTCTTGTGCCACCGTTGAGCGTTTGTCGACGCGCCTTGTCTCGCTTCGTCCTCTCCACCGCCGCGCCTGCCTGGCCGACGGGCAGACGCTGTCCTACGACGTGGCGGCCTGTGCCATCGGCACGCATCGTCTGCCCCGCGCCTGGACCGATGCAGCGCCCGAACTAGGGAAGAGCGCCACAGCGCCTCTGATCCGTGGCCACTCGCCGGCCGATCTGCGCCGTCTGGCCGCGATGCTGGGGCCGGGACCGGCCGGCGCGCGCGTGGTTGTCACCGGCGAGAGTGAACAGGCGCTTTCGATCGTGGAGGCGTTGAATGCGCGTCCCGAGCTCATGGGCCGGCGCGAGCTTTGGCTGCTGCGGCCCGGCGCCGTATCGACCGGCCGCCGCCTGCGCCGGCGGCTGCGGTGCTTGGTTGGCGGCGGTGTGCATGTTGTGGGCGGCGTGGTCCCGGCAACGTTTACCGGGCGCCGGATCGTGGCCGAAGACGGCCGGCGGTTCGCAGCCGATGTCTTGATCTGGGCAGACGCGCCGGGCCCGTCGCCCACGGCCGCGGCGCTGGGCGGGCGCACGAACGCGCGCGGCGTATGTGTCGACCGCTATTTCCGCGTGGCCGGCACGCAGCATGTCTATGCCACCGGCGCGATGGCCTGCCTGGTGGGAGGCCATGTCTTATCGGGCGAAGACGCCGCCGATCAGGCGCGGGTTCTGGCCCATAATTTGATCGCCGACTGGCAGAACACGGGGCGTGTCCGTTATCGCCGACCGTCGCGTTCTGGTTCAGCCCGTTAGACTAGGCGGTGTTGGTCTTCTAAGCCGGTGGCGCCATGCCGATTCAATTGCTCGACGATCGCTTGATCAGCCAGATCGCGGCCGGCGAAGTCGTCGAGCGTCCGGCCTCGATCGTCAAAGAGCTGGTCGAGAACAGCCTGGATGCCGGTGCTGATCGCATCGAGATCGTGATCGAAGAGGGCGGGTTGCGACGTATCGCGGTCACCGATAACGGCTGCGGGTTGGCCCCCGATCAACTGCCACTGGCGTTGGCGCGTCACGCCACCAGCAAGATCGACTCGCTCTCGGCGCTGGAATGCGTGGAAAGCCTGGGCTTTCGCGGCGAGGCCCTAGCCAGCATGGCCTCGGTGGCTCAGCTGTCGCTGACCTCGCGCACGCCGGAGGCCGAGCATGCCAGCCAGCTCGTGGCTTATCGTAACGACGGCGTGCATCCTGCCGTGGGCGCGCCGGGGACCACGATCGACGTACGCGAGCTGTTCGCCCGTATCCCAGCCCGACGCAAGTTCTTGCGCGCGCCGGCCACCGAGTTCAAGCACATTCGCCAGGCCTTCAACCAGTTGGCGCTGTCACGCTACGACGTGGCGTTTCGCTTGACCCACGGCGGCCAGGAAACCGCCTCACTGGCCGCCGCACCCGACGGCCCGCGGGCGCGGCGACGTGCGGCCGACATCCTGGGGGCCGAGTTCGACGATCATGCGGTCGCCGTGGACGAGCGCGCTGCCGGCATGCGTCTGACCGGCTGGGTGGCCACGCCCGGCTTCTCGCGCGGGCAGGCGGATCGCCAGTTTAGCTACGTCAATCACCGGCCGATTCGCGACAAGACCTTCAACCACGCCGTGCGTCTGGCTTATCGCGATCTGCTGCATAACCAGCGTCATCCGGCTTATGCGCTGTATCTGGAGCTCGATCCGCGTCAGGTGGATGTCAACGCCCACCCGGCCAAGGCCGAAGTACGCTTTCGTGAGTCTCGCCTGGTGCACGATTTCGTCTTTCGCAGCGTGGCCCGAGCGTTGGAATCGGCCGAGTCGACGCCGGACGAGTCGCGCGCCGTCGATCTGCCGACCACGCCGGCCCAGCCAGCCCTGACGCCGGCGCCGGCCACGGCGCCCATGACGCCGCGCGGGCTGGATTTCGTGCGCGGCGAACAAAGGGATCGCAGCGGCGTGGCCGAAAACGCCGCCGCCTATCGCTTCCAGATGCCTGATGCAGCGCCGGCCGCCGCGGCAAGCGAGCCCGAAACAGAGCAACCCGTCGCAAGTCCGGAGACCGCAGCCGAGCGGAACGATGCGGCTCCGGCGCTCGGCTATGCCATCGGTCAGCTGCACGATATCTATATCCTGGCCCAAAACGCCGACGGGCTGGTGCTCGTCGACATGCACGCGGCCCACGAGCGCGTACTCTACGAGCGCCTAAAAGCCGAGTTTTCGGCCGGCACGATCCAGTGCACGCGGCTGTTGGTGCCGGAGGCGCTGTCGCTGTCCGAGGCCGAGGCCGCCACGGTCGAAGCCGCCGGCGAGGCGTTGCTGCAGGTCGGCTTTGATATCAGCCGCAGCGGGCCGGCCGAGGCGCTGCTGCGCGGCGTGCCGGCGCTCATGGCCCAGCGAGACTACCTGTCGCTGGCGCGTGACGTGATCGCCGAGATCGATGCCGGCCCCAGAGGCGCCGATACGGTGCGCGATGCGCTCGACGACGTGCTGGCCGATATCGGCTGCAAGGCCGCGGTCAAGGCAGGGCGCCGGTTGAGTCTGGCCGAGATGAACGCGCTGCTGCGCGATATGGAAGGCACCGACCGCGCCGGGCACTGTAACCACGGGCGCCCCAGCTGGGTCAGCGTTGACCGAGCCGCGTTGGACCGTCTGTTCATGCGGGGCCAGTAGTGGCCGAGTGCGATTTGCCTCTTCTGTTTTTGATGGGCCCCACGGCCTCGGGCAAGACCGGACTGGCGGTAGATCTGGTCGAGCGCGGCATCGGCGAGATCGTCTCCGTGGATTCGGCCATGGTCTATCGCGGCATGGATATCGGCACCGCCAAGCCCGACGCGGCCACGCTGGCACGCGCGCCACACGCACTCATTGACCTGCGCGACCCGGCGGATGCCTATTCGGCGGCGGATTTCGTGGCCGATGCGGATCGAGAGGTGGCCCGAATACGCAGCGCCGGCCGGCTGCCGATTCTCACCGGCGGCACCTCGCTGTATTTTCGCGCCTTCGAGCAGGGGCTATCGGAGCTGCCGGGCCGTGATCCGGCGATTCGCCAGCGGCTAACGGCAGAGGCCGAGCGCGTGGGCTGGGGCGTGCTGCACGAGCGGCTGGCAGCGGCAGATGCCACAACGGCGGCCCGCATCCACCGCAACGATGCCCAGCGTATCCAGCGCATGCTCGAGATCATCGAGCTCACCGGTGAGACGCCCAGCACGCTGCACGCACGCGAAGCCGGGCGTCGCATCAACACCTCGATCATCAAGGTCGTGGTTTGTCCAGCCACACGTCAGCGCCTGCATGCGCGTATCGAACAGCGTTTTCACGCGATGATGCAGGCGGGTTTTCTGGCAGAGGTTGAAAAACTCCATGACCGACCTGATCTCGACCTCGCGCAGCCGTCGATGCGCTCGGTGGGCTATCGACAGCTGTGGCAGGTGCTCGACGGTGATCTGGATCTGGCGTCCGGTGTGGCCCAGGGCGTGATTGCCTCGCGCCAGCTTGCCAAGCGTCAACTGACGTGGCTGCGCAGCCTCGACGGCGCCTGTTGGCTGGATACGGATGCGACAGATAATCGATCACGGGTCGAAGCGTTGATCGATCGCTATACAACGCGCGCCGGCGGACAGCACGCGTGATAATATCCTTAACGAATTATTAAACCTTTATCTAATAAGAATTACGGAGCCTTAGGTCATGGCAAAAGGCCAAACTTTACAAGAACCGTTTCTCAACGCCCTGCGCAAGGAGCGCGTGCCGGTTTCGATCTATCTGGTCAACGGTATCAAGCTGCAGGGCCAGATCGAGTCGTTCGATCAGTTCGTGGTGCTACTGCGCAACGCCGTCAGTCAGATGGTCTACAAGCACGCGATTTCGACCATCGTGCCCTCGCGCAACGTGCGCGGCGAGATACGCGACGAAATGTCGCAGGAGTCGGAGTCTGATTCTTAAACTAGACGTTATTTATGTTTGAGCGACCGCCGACCGGCCAGGCGGCGGTCATCGTGCATCTGGCTTTCGGCAACGACGAATACGACGAAGCCGATCGCGAGTTCCGGGAATTGGTGGAGTCCGCCGGTGCCGAGGTGCTATCGCACATCGGCGGCTCGCGCCGGGTGCCCGACCCGCGGTATTTCATTGGCGGCGGCAAGGTCGAGGAAGTGGCCGAGGCCGTGGCCGAGCTCGGCGCCGAACTGGTGGTTTTCAACCACGACCTGTCGCCCAGCCAGGAGCGTAACCTGGAAAAACGCTTGAAGGCGCGTGTTCTGGATCGGGCGGGGCTGATTCTCGATATCTTCGCCCGACGTGCGCGTTCGCATGAGGGCAAGTTGCAGGTCGAGCTGGCTCAGCTCCAGCACCTAGCCACACGACTGGTGCGCGGCTGGTCGCACCTGGAACGTCAAAAAGGCGGCATCGGTCTGCGCGGGCCGGGTGAGTCGCAGCTGGAAACCGACCGCCGCCTGCTGAACGATCGCATCAAGATGCTGCGTGATCGGCTGGACAAGGTGTTGGCACGGCGCGATCAGGGCCGGGCCTCCCGGCGCCGGGCGCGTACGCCGGTCGTCTCGCTGGTGGGCTATACCAACGCTGGCAAGTCTACGTTGTTCAACCAGCTGACCGGTGAGGATATTTACTCGGCCGATCAATTGTTTGCCACGCTTGATCCGACGCTGCGGCGCATGGACGTGCCGGTCGGCGAGCCCTTGATTTTGGCCGACACCGTGGGCTTTATCCGGGACCTGCCCCACGAGCTGGTGGCGGCCTTTCGCGCCACGCTGGAAGAAACCCGAGAAGCCGACGTGCTCGTGCATGTGATCGACGTCTCTGACCCGGAGCGCCGGGCGCATGCGCGAGAGGTCAACGCGGTGCTGGCCGAGATCGGCGCACAGGAAGTGCCTCAGCTCGAGGTATTCAATAAGATAGACCGGGCAACAGACGAGTCGGCGCGCGTGGAATACGATGCCCACGGGCGGCCCAGCCGTGTCTATGTCTCGGCGGCAACCGGCGAAGGGCTAGAGGCGCTGCGCCACGCGCTGGCTGCGTTTTGTTACCCGGACACCATCGAGGGCACCTTATGTGTTCCCCCGACCCACGGCTGGCTGCGCTCGCAGCTGTTCGAACTGGGGCTGGTCAGCGCCGAGGATTACGACAGCCAGGGCAACGCGTTGTTGTCGGTGACTGCATCGCAGGCCGATCTCGAACGTATCGTGGCCCAGGCCAAGCTTGCGTTTGACGATGTGCTTATCGAGCGCCGTCCCATACGCGTAGACGCCGAACACCTGGCCGAGGTTACGGCCGATTAGGCTGCCAGACGCGTATTCGACAGACGCCGGGCGGGCAACACCCAACGTTCGACAGGGTATGGAGCGCTCGCTAGACTTGGCGCTTGGCCACGGGCCGGGGGCGAAGCCGCGGCCGACAGTAAACGCACGACCGACGACAGCCGGGCGACTCAGCGCACCGGCTGCCTGCAGCCGGGTGGCCCGTAACAGGTCGCCCGGTCCGACTCGATCAGAGGCTTTGACGCATGGCATGGAACGAGCCCGGTAAGGGCAAGGACCCCTGGGGCGGTGGCAATAACGACCGCAACAAGAACGATCAGGGCAGCGGGCCACCGGATCTGGACCAGATCTGGAAGCGTTTTCGCGAGCGATTCGGCGGCAGCGGCGGTGGCCGCGGCAACAACAGCGGCGGTGGTGCCGGCGGCGGCGTCCCCTCCGGTCTGGTGGCCGTGGTCATCGCGATCTTGGTGGGCGCGTGGCTCGTCTTTGGCGGCTTGTATGTCGTCCAGCCCGGCGAAAAAGGTGTGGTACTGCGTTTTGGCAAGTACGTGAGCACGGCCAGCCCCGGCTGGCACTGGCATCTGCCGTATCCCATCGCCACCGTGTCCAAGGTCGACGTGCAACAGGTTCGGCGCGTGAGCAACCGCGCGGTCATGTTGACCAAGGACGAAAACATCGTGGATGTGGAGATCAGCGCGCAGTACCGCATCTCCAACGCCATGAACTATCTGTTCCAGCTGGAAAATCCGGATCAGACGGTGCAGCAGGTGCTGCGCTCGGCCGTACGAGAGATCGTGGGCACCTCAAACATGAATCAGGTGATCCAGGAGGGCGTCCAGGTCAAGCAGCTGGAAGATCCGTCGATCAACAACGTCGATCTCAAGGAAGGCTCCGGCCAACCGCGTGACAAGGACGGTCTGAAGAACATCGACCGTGAGCTTGTCGGTCAGATCAAGCAGAAGCAGAACGAGTATCCGGTGATCAGCGGGCGCTCGCGTGCCCAGCTGCCCAGCAATGTGCGCAAGATCATGCAGTACACGCTGGATCAGTATGATGCCGGCGTGCAGATCGTGGCGGTCAACGTGCAGTATGCCCAGCCGCCGGAGCCGGTGCAGGGCGCCTTCCAGGAAGCCATCAAGGCGCGCGAGGAAGAAGAACGGCTGAAGAACATCGCACGCGCTTATGCCCGCGAAGTGGTGGCCACGGCGCAGGGTGAGAAAGCCGAAATGATTGCCGAGGCGCGCGCCTACAAGTCGCGCAAGATCAACCGAGCCGAAGGTCAGGCCGCGCGTTTCTCCGATCTGCTCACGCAGTACGAGAAAGCACCGGACGTGACGCGCTCGCGCCTGTATCTCGAAACCATGGGTGAGGTCCTGTCGGGCTCGCACTTGGTGCTGGACTCGGGTGACGGCAATTCGATGACTTATCTGCCGCTGGATAAGATCATCAATCAGTCGAGCGGCAAGTCGTCGAAAGCCGACAACGCGCCGAGCGCGAACTCCGACAGCCTGGGCGGCGACATGCCGGGCATGGACGGCACGGGCTCGGCCTCGTCGCCGGCCGGCGGCGGCACGGACGGCAGCGGCCAGTCGGGCGCGTCGAACGACCAGAGCTATGAATCCCAGGCCCTGCGCAGCCGGAGCCGCAACTCATGAATGCCAAGCAGATCAGTCTCATCATTGTCGTCCTGCTGGCGGCATGGATCGGTTATGCCTCGACCTTCACGGTCACGCCTCGGGAGCGGGTCGTGCTCGTGCAGATGGGCGAGATCGTGGGTTCGGATTACGACCCCGGCCTACACTTCAAGTTGCCAGTCATCCAGACCGTGCATCGCTTCGATCGTCGGGTGATGACACTGACCGGCGACATCGAGCGCGTGCTGACCTCCGAGAACAAGAACCTCTCGGTGGACTACTTCGTGAAATGGCGCATCGTGGATCCGGTGAAATATTTCCTGGCGACCCACGGCGACGTCAGTCGTGCCCGTACGCTGCTCACCGAATCCATAGAAAACGACGTGCTGGCCGAGTTCTCCAAGCGCACGATTCG
>DCKU01000137.1 GCA_002320455.1 Salinisphaera sp. UBA1666 | reverse complement strand
GCCTTGCAGGACACGATTTGCGGACACCAACGCGGCGCTCGAATGAAACCTCAACAGGCCCTGTCCGCGACATCGACAAAAGATCGCTTTTCAGAAAAAGCGTTTGACATAAAAACGCCGGCTCGAAGGCCGGCGTTATCGTTGCTTGCCGATTATGATCAGCGTTGCGCGCTTTCCCAGTTTGCGGCCTTGTAGAACTCAGCCTTGGCCGAGGGCTCGCGCTTGCCACGAACCCTATCGGCGATCTTCTCGGCCATCATGATGGTCGGCGCGTTGAGGTTGCCGGTGGTAATCCGCGGCATGATCGAAGCATCCACCACGCGCAGATTCTCGACCCCGTAGACCCGGCCCTGGCCGTCAACCACGGCTTCGTCGTGGGTGCCCATGGCACAGGTGCACGACGGGTGATAGGCCGATTCACCATTCTGGCGCACCCAGGCATCAATGGCCTCGTCTGACTCGGCATCCGGGCCCGGGCCCAGTTCCTTGCCGCGGAAACGATCGAAAGCCGACTGGGCGATGATTTCGCGCGTCAGGCGGATCGAGTCGCGCATCTCGCGCCGGTCGCGTTCGGTAGCCATGTAGTTGAACACGATCTTCGGGTCGGCCTTGAAATAGGCCGAAGCCAGCGTGACCGAGCCGCGGGATTCCGGCCGCATGGGCCCCACATGAGCCTGGAAGCCGTGACAGACCGCCTTGGCGCTGCCGTCGTAGGACACGGCCATGGGCAGAAAATGGTACTGGATGTTGGGGTATTCCACGCCCGGTTCGCTGCGGATGAAGCCGCCCGACTCGAAGTGGTTGGTGGCCCCGAGACCCTTGCGGGTGAGTATCCACTCAGCGCCGATCTTGCCCATGTTGACCGGGTTCTGGGCCGAATACAGCGTGATGGGTTCCTTGCACTCGTACTGGACGTAGACCTCCAGATGATCTTGCAGGTTCTGGCCGACGTTGGGGTTTTCATGGATCGGCTTAATGCCGTTGGGAATCATCTGGTCCTTGGGCCCGATTCCCGAGAGCATCAGGATCTGCGGGCTGTTGATCGCCCCGGCACAGCAGATGACCTCGCGTTTAGCGGTCACGGTCGAGCGCGTGCCCAGATGATCCAGCTCGACGCCCGTGGCCCGCTTGGCATCGTCAAAGAGAATGCGGCGTGTGTAGGTGCGCGTCTGGATCGTCAGATTCTTGCGCTTGCCGATACCGCGCAGGTACGCGTTGGCCGTGGACCAGCGCACCCCGTCCTTGGTGGTCATGAACATCGGGCCCACGCCTTCTTGCTGGTAGCCGTTCATATCCGCGGTATAGGGATAGCCGGCCAGCATGCCCGACTGGATGAAGGCGTGATACAGCGGGTTTTTGCCCGGCCCGGTGGTCACGTGCAGGGGCCCGCCGGCGCCGTGGTAGTCGTTTTCGCCCTGGTCGAAATCCTCCGCCTTGCGGAAATACGGCAGCACGTCCTTGTAGGACCACTCATCCAGGCCGAAGTCCTTGGCCCAGTTCTCGTAGTCCATGGCGTTACCGCGGACATAGGCCATGCCGTTGATCGAGGACGAGCCGCCCAGCACCCGCCCGCGCGGGCAGTGCATGGTGCGATTGTCCATATGAGGATCGGGCTGGGTGTGGTAGTTCCAGCTGTACTTATCGCCGTTCATGGGATAAGCGAACGCCGAGGGCATATGGATGAAGATGGAGTAGTCCATCGGCCCCGCTTCAACCAGCAACACGCTCGTGTCCTTATCTTCGGACAGGCGATTGGCCATGACGGCACCGGCAGAACCGGCACCGATAATCACATAGTCGTAAGTGTTCTCGTGGCTCATGCGATAGTCCTCGTTGCGTAATCAGTACGGGGCGTCGATGGCGCCGCGGGCGACGAACACGCTCTTCAAGCGCGTGTAATAGGACAGCGCTCGGCGACTGTTCTCCTTGCCGATGCCCGAGCCCTTGATACCGCCGAACGGCATTTCGATGGGCGTGATGTTGTAGTGGTTGATCCAGCAGATACCGGCCTCGATCTCGGCGATCACGCGATGGGCCCGTTCCAAATCACGAGTGAACAGGCCCGCGGCCAGGCCGTATTCGGTGTCGTTGGCCCGGCGAATCACCTCGTCTTCGTCCGTAAACGACAGGATCGACATGACCGGGCCGAAGATCTCTTCGCGCACGATCTGCATGTCATCCGTACACGCATCAAAGACCGTCGGTGCCACGAAAACGCCGGCCTCGCAGCCGGTCACGGTCACGCGATGGCCGCCGGTCAGGCATTTGGCCCCGCCCTGCTTGCCGGCTTCGATGTATTTGAGGACCAGCTCGCCGTGCTCGGGGCTGATCATGGGGCCCATGTCGGTATCGGCGTCGGCCGGATTGCCCAGCTTGAGCTTTTCGACCCGCGCCAAAAGTTTTTCCACGAACGCCTCGCGCACGGACTCGTGAACGAATACGCGTGTGCCGTTGGTGCAGATTTCGCCCTGGGTGAAGAAGTTGGCCATCATCGCGCCGGAGACGGCGTTGTCCAGGTCGGCGTCGTCGAAGACGATCAACGGCGACTTGCCGCCCAGCTCCAACGAGACTTCCTTGAGCGTGCCGGCCGCATCGGCCATGACCTTCTTGCCGGTATCGGCCCCGCCGGTCAGCGAGATCTTGTCGATATCCGGATGGTTGGACAGCGCCTGGCCGGCATCGCCAAAGCCCGGCACCACGTTGATCAGACCGTCGGGTACGCCTGCTTCCTTGGCCAGCTCGGCAAACCGCAGGGCCGATAACGGCGTGAGTTCCGAAGGCTTGAACACGATCGCGTTACCCGCGGCCAGCGCCGGCGCGGTCTTCCAACAGGCGATCTGCAGCGGATAGTTCCAGGCACCGATCTCCCCGACCACACCCAGCGGCTCGGGCCGGGTATAGAAGAAGCCGCCGTCGACTTCTTGATATTCGCCCTGAATCGAGGCGGCCTGCCCGGCGAAATACTCCAGGCAATCGGCACCGGAATCGACGTCAGCTTCCGGGGTTTCGGCGATCGGCTTGCCGCCGTCGGCCATCTCGATCTGGGCCAGCTCGTCGCGATGCTCACGCAGTTTTTGCGACAGCGCGTACAGGATACGACCGCGCTCGACGCCCGGGCGCTTCTTCCATTCGGCCTGTGCTTTGGCGGCTGCGGCCACGGCCACGTCGATATCGGCCGCCTCGGCCTGGGCGACTTCGGCAAGCACCTCGCCGGTGGCCGGATTCAAGCTGTTAAACGTCTTATTGCCGATGGCAGACACGAATTGACCGTCAATCCAGAGAAGTCGCGTGGTACTCATGAAACGCTGTCGCAGTTTGAACGAAGAACGCGACAGTTTATCACGCGCCCGATTACGGCCCGGTCCGGTCGGGCGATAGCGCCTGGCGTGGACCGGTCACGGTTTTTTCACAAAGCCGCTGGGCAAGTGTGTGGACAACTCTCGGGAAAAGCCGCCAACCCCTTTCAGGACAAGGCCTGGAGGCCTATTGGCCAGTTTTTGACCAGGCCCGCGCGCCAGCCAAAAAAAACCCGCAGCTGAAACAGCTGCGGGTTTCGGCTTAACAACGCCCGACGATCAACCGTCGCCCGGCGCGTCCCCGGTTTCTTCCGGAGAGGCGTCGTCGCCGCGGCGACGCTTTTTGAGCGCTTTCGGCGCATCGTGCTCGGTCTGCTCGATGACGCGGATATTGGCCGGCGGTGCGTTGCCCTGACGATCCTCGCCGAAGTACAGCGTCTGATGCGGGAACGGGATCTCGATGCCGGCCCGGTCGAAGTGAATCTTGACCAGGCGGTTGAAGGCACGACCGATACCCCACTGGGTGCCCGGCGTGGTCTTGATCATCACACGGATGTTCACCGAACTGTCAGCCAGCGCGGTGACACCCGGGATGGTGATGTCTTCGAGGATGTTGGGCCCGTGGGTCGGGTCCGACTTGAGATCCGCGAAGGCTTCGCGCAGGTAGTAGATCGCGTTGTCGATATCCTCGCGGTAGCCGATGCCGTATTCCGTGCGGAAATACGCCCAGTCGCGCATGTAGTTCGACACGACGCTGGCCGAGGAAAACGGCACGATGTGATAACAGCCGTCGATATCGCGAATCGAGACCGAACGAATGGTCAGGCGCTCGGCGGTGCCGGTCACGCCGCCCACGGTCACCACGTCGCCGGTGTTCATGGCGTTTTCGAGCTGGATGAACACACCGGTGATGATGTCCTGCACCAGCTTTTGCGCACCGAAACCGATCGCCAGACCGAATACGCCCGCGCCGGCGATCAGCGGACCGATATCCACGCCGATCTGCGACAGCGTGATCATGATCGTGAACGTGGCGATCAGGATAGCGAGCGCGTTCTTGAACAGCGTCAGCAGGGTTTCCTGACGCGCGGTGGGCGCGCCGCGACCGGTCTTCGACGACAGCCGATGTTCGATCACGCTGGCCGTAATCAGCCACAGCAGCGCGGCCGCGGCCAGGATGATCAGAACCTTGATAGTGACCGAGACCGCCGTAGCGCCGGCATCCGAAATCAGCCACTCGTCGAGATTGAACAGCTTCCAGGCGTTGGCGATGACTGCGGCAACGACCAACAGGATGATCACGCGGATCACCTTCAGGGCGTTGGGTACGTAGGAGTTCACCCGCGCTTCAAGCATCGGCAGCTTGTCACGCACCGAGTCCGAGAAGTTCAAGCGCCGGCCGATGGCCTTGGATAACAGGCCTGACAGGCCCACGCCGATCGCCGCGGCTAGAATGGTCTGCACCGTGGCCGACATCATGAACGGCAGCGCGCCGGTGGGATCCACTTGGCTGGCCACGAACAATACGGTGAAATAAGCCACCGCCAAGACCATCCACAGTTTGGATGCCAGGCGATACAGGACCGAGAAGAAGCCGACCTCGGCGTTGTCGGCCTGATGCTTGAGACGACTCGTCATCAGCCGGCGATTGCCGAAGATGACCTTCAGCGCGTAAAGGTACGCTCCGCCCATGATCACGAACGTCAGGATCGCGCCCATGAGATAGCTGGTCTGGGCGTTGACGATCGGCACGATCACGAGCAGCGAATAGCCGATCACCCCGACGAACGTACGCAGGCGAATCGACCACCAGCTGGCGATTGAGGCGTCGATATTCAGCAGGCGCAGGTTGTCATGGCGCGCGGCGAACAGCGCACGGATCACGACCTTCAGCAGTTCGATGAGTACAAACGCGTTGATGAACAACGACTCGCGCGTACCCATCGTGCCGGCATCGCCAATGGCGAACAGGCCAGCGGCGTAACCGGCGCCACCGGCAAGCAATACCACGGCCACGTCGATGAGGATGCCTGCCAGAATCGCGACACCGCGACGAACCAGCTGGCTGGAATCGGGATCGTTGCCGGCCGCGAAGCGATTGATCGGCCGGAACAGCCAGCCCGCCAGCCACCGCAGCACGAAGAACGCGATGATGGTCGAGCCCACGACGATCGCCAGCATCAACGCCGCGGTGAGAAACACATTGACGTTAAACGCGGCTTTTTGACGGCTTTCACCGCCCGGCGCCGCCAGTGACTTGATCTTGTCCCAGCCGGCCATGACCTGGCCGCTGATGGCCTCCGACCAGGCCGCCGTCGTCTGCGCGAATTGACGCGCGAACGACATGCGCGGCTTGGCCGGCGCCAAATCCACGGCCGGCTTGGCCTGCTCCTCGCTCTGGGCATCGGCCTGTGCGTCGGTCGAAGCCGTCGCAGCCGCGCCCTCGGCCGGCTCGGAGGCACGGCGCAGCTCATCGATGAGCTGCTGTCGCGACTCGTCGTTTTCCAGAATATCGGCCAGCTGGGACAGCGGTACCGATTGCGTGCTCTGGCTCTCAGCCGGCTGGCCTTGTGCGGCAGCCGGCAGCGTGCTCGCACCGAAAAGCGCGAATACGCATAAACAGAAGATTAGAACGCGAGCGATGGCATGCGACGCACGGCGTTGATCCATGTAGATGCCCCTTGGCGGATTCACTGGGTCGGATTTGAAAACCAGGCGCACCACGTCACCGCACGCCTAGCGTATTGACGCATCAACATAATCGGCTCTCGAGCGCTTTGCAAAACGGGGCTCGGCAAACAAGCGATACCCCGCCCGATTCCAATCCCGCGTGGTTACGGGGTCGACAAGCGCTTTTCATAGGTTGTGGGCGTGGTCTCATCGGCCTTCTCGATCGCCGCCACCGCGCGCTCATGGCAGGCCGTGATGCGCTCGCGGTCGATGGTCTCGTTGAGGCCCTGCTGCGCGGCTTCGACGAGCGCGTTTGCGTGGCGCCGCAAGGCGGCTTGCTCAACGTCACGGCGCGCGAGTTCGGCCAGTTTTTCGACGACGAGCAGCATTTGCGTCATCGTCTGGACGCTGGTGCTGCCGTAGTTACGCAGCGGCGTGAAAGCCGCGTCCAGAAGACAAGGGAACTCTGGCAAGGCCAATAGAAACCGGGGCACGCCGTCGTCGTCGACATGTGCCAGATCCGGCAAGGGGCGCGACAGAACATCGGCCAGCGATACGCCGATCCGATTGATACAGTCCAGGGCGGTGTACGGATTGTTCAAAGCCGGCGAAAGCGCGCGCACGCCGACCTCTGCGACCTGATTCACGGCAAAGATCAGATCCCGGTCGGCCAGGCGCTCGGCGCCGACCACATACTGGCGAGAAATCGCCGCCCGCCATGACTCGTCGAACTCGTTGGCGTGAACGCGCGCCACCACCAGCCCGGGCAACACGTGATCGCCGTAGGTCACCACGGATTCGATCACGCAGTCGTGGGCGCGGGCCAAATCGCGCAGCGAGGCCACGCCGATGGTCTGTATATAACCGGCGTCCTGGGTGCGCACTTCCACGAACGGCCGGCTGACCGGTTCAAACGTGCGCCGCGGCCGATCTTCGTCGTCGTTGTTGTGAGCGGGATAGACGCGTTCGATCGCGGTATCCAGCTCTTGTCCGACCGCTTCGAGCACCTCGGGGGCGGCCACGAGCGAGGCCATGTGATGCGTGAAGTAGATCAGCGTGCAGGTCGAGAATATCGCCAGCACGAACCCGACGGTGAGCGATACACCAGGCACGAACTGGTTGTCGGCGTCGTTGCCGACCATGTGAAAGACCATCAGGCAGAAGACGAAGGTCGCCAGAAAGACGCCCAAGACTGCTTGGTTGGCCCGGTCGCGCATGAAGCTGCGGATCAGGCGATGGCCGAACTGACTGGTCGCCAGTGTGAGCACCACCATCATGGTCGAAAACACCACAGTCGCGATGGCGACCATGGCGCCGGTGAGCGTCTGCAACAGGCTCGTCGCGTTCTCGGCGCCGCCGCTGTAGAACACCGTGGCGACCAGATCGCCGGTGACGCCGGACTTGTCGATGAGCAGCGTGATGGCAAACAGGCTGAGCCCGGCGGCCATCATCAGCGTGGGCAGATACCAGAAGCTGCTGCGTGCCAGATCCAGAAACTCGAAAAAACGCGCCCGCATGACAAGGCCTCGACCGATTGAAGACAGCCAGTATAGAAAAAGCCGCCGGTCTCGCGACCGAC
Source organism: Salinisphaera sp. UBA1666 (assembly GCA_002320455.1). GTDB lineage: Bacteria > Pseudomonadota > Gammaproteobacteria > Nevskiales > Salinisphaeraceae > Salinisphaera. The sequence continues at coordinate 17,924 of DCKU01000137.1, read as the reverse complement.
GGCTTGTCTCAGGCGGGCGTGTTGGGCCCCATCAGACGGTAGCGTCCAGCGCCTTGGCGAAGATATCCACGCCTTCGTCGATCTGGGCCTGCGTGGCGATCAGCGGCGGCAGCCAGCGCACCACGTTCTTCTTCGGGCCGCAGCGCAGCAGCAACAGGCCATGTGCCTCGCAGACCTTGACGATGCGATCGGCGCGATCGCCGTCGGGCATGCCGTCCTTGTGAATCTCGCAGCCGATCATGAATCCCTTGCCGCGCACATCGACCAGGCAGTCGTGCTTGTCCTGCAGCGCCTCAAGCCGCTCCTTCAGGTGCGCGCCGACGTCGCGGGCGTTCTCGACCAGGCCTTCTTCCTCGATGACATCGAGGGTGGCCAGTGCAGCTGCGCAGGCCACGGCGTTACCGCCATAGGTGCCGCCCTGCGAGCCGGCCCAGCCTTTTTCCATGATGCCGCGGGGGGCAGCAAAGCCGGACAGGGGGAAGCCCGAGGCCAGGCCCTTGGCGGTCATGACGATATCCGGCTGCACGTCGAAATGGCTGTGCGACCAGAACTGACCCGTGCGGCCATAGCCGGCCTGGACCTCGTCCACGCCCAGCAGCATGTCGTGATGATCACAGCGCTCGCGCAGGCCCTGCATGAACCTGGTGCTGGCCGGCACGAAACCGCCCTCGCCCTGGATCGGCTCGATAAAGCACGCCGCGGTATCGCCCGGCGAGCTGTAGGTATCCAGAATATAGTCCAGCTCGCGCAGACAGAACTCGGCTGCATCGTCTTCGTTCATCTGGTAACGAAACGCGTGCGGGAACGGGGCGACCGTCACACCGCCCATCAACGGCTGCAGCCCGTCGCGATAATAAGTGCCGGAAGTGGTCATTGAGGCCGAGCCCATGGTGCGACCGTGGAAGCTGCCGTGAAAGACCACGATATTCGGCTTGCCGGTGGCCTGGCGGGCCAGACGCAGCGCTGCTTCGGCGGCTTCGGTGCCCGCGCTGGCATAGAAGATCGTATCGATATCACCCGGCATCTTCTCGGCCAGGCGTGCCGACAGCTCCTGGATTGGCCGGTGCATGATGGTGGTGTACTGACCGTGGATCAGCTTGCCGACCTGCTCCTGCGCAGCGGCTACCACCTTGGGATGGCAGTGACCGGTGCTGGTCACGCCGATGCCGGCGGTGAAATCCAGATACCGCTGGCCCTCGGTGTCGATGAGATAACAGCCTTCGCCACGCTCGGCGTAGACATCGGTGGCCTGCTTGAGAAGCGGGGACAGATTACCGGAACGCATCGCCGTCATGGGATCTCCTTGGCTGTTGTTTCGTGCGGCTTTTTTTCGACACTAGACCTGTTACGAAGGCCCTGCAATGCATGGTTTCAAGGGCGCTTCAACCCCTCGAGGACGGCGTCGCCAATAACGTCGGTGGCTCGTTGCCGGTCGGCGTTGGCTGCCAGATCATCCGCCACGGCTTTCTTGAGCCGTGTCGCAGCCTCGGCGGCGGCCGCATCGGTCTCGCCCATCCAGTCGAGCATCATGGCCGTGGTCAAGAGCATGGCCGCCGGGCCAGCTTTGTTCTGGCCGGCGATATCCGGGGCGCTGCCGTGCGTGGGCTCGAACATGGGCGGGCGCGAGCGATCGCTTGGGTTGAGGTTGGCCGAGGGCGACACCCCCATGCCGCCGTTCAGCACGGCCGCCAGATCGGTGAGGATATCGCCGTGCAGGTTAGAGGCCACGACCACGTCGAACGCCCACGGGTGCGATACGAACTTCATGCAGGCGGCATCCACCAGCTCGTGGTGGGTAGCGATATCCGGATAATCCGCGGCGATGGCCGCGAACATCTCGGTGTACATATCGCCCCAGAACTTCTGGGCGTTGCGCTTGGTCACCAGACACACCTGCGCCTCACGACCGTTGAAATCGCGCACCCGGCCTTCGGCTTGGCGTGCTACCGCGCGAGCGCGCGCCTGTTCGAAGGCGTGACGAATGATGCGATCAGTGGCCCGATGTGTGAACACGGCCGTCTGTGTCACCACCTCGTTCGGGGTGCCGCGGGCAAGGCGCCCGCCCTGGTTCACGTACTCGCCTTCCGAGTTCTCGCGGATGACCAGCATGTCGATATCGTCGGCTCTGGGATCGGCCAGATACTGCGGCGCGCCGGCCAAGCGGCGTACCGGGCGCTCGCACACCCACTGATCGAAGCCTTTCCGGATTTCCAGCAGCGGCGCCAGCGAGTCGGAGTCGGACAGCAGATACCGATTCGCATCGCTGGTTGGGCCGGGATCGCCCAGCGCGCCGAGCAGGATCGCGTCGTAGCCGGCCAGGCGCTCGAGATAATCGGCCGGGGCCGACTCACCATGTGCTTGATGCCAGGCATGCGACGGCCACTCGAATACATCGTAATCCAGCGCTAGCGCCGGGTCGGACGCTGCCAGCGCATCCAGCGCCCGCGTTGCCTGCCCGATCACTTCGGGGCCGATACCGTCGCCGGGTAGAACCGCGACGCGCCAAGTCGTTTGAGTCGTCATGGGCCGACACTATCACCGCTTGCGACGATTGCGAATGCTCATTTTAGCCCAGCGATTCGGACCGGCCGGGATCGCGGCGCGCCCGGAAGAAACGGCGCAGGCGCGCCGCCGAGGCATCCGCCAGTACGCCGCCGGTATGGACCACGCGGTGATTGAGCCGGGCCTCGTCCAATACGCGAAAGATCGAGTGCACGGCCCCAGCGCGAAAATCGTCGGCTCCGTAGACCACTCGGGCGATACGTGCGTGGCCGATCGCGCCCGCACACATGGCACAGGGTTCCAGCGTGCAATAGAGCGTGGCCCCCGGCAGGCGATAATTGTCGACGGCCGCACAGGCCGCACGGATCGCCATGATTTCAGCGTGCGCGCAGGCATCGCTCGTGGCGATTGGTTGGTTGTAGCCGGTACCGAGCAGCTGGCCATCGCGGACAATCAATGCCCCCACCGGCACTTCGCCGGCGGCCGCCGCGTCATCGGCCAGCGCCAGGGCCTGGGTCATCCAGTGGATATCGTAGGCATCGTCATCGGTGGCCAAACGTGTCTCCTTGTCGCGATGGCCCGCTGGGTCTGCGTGCGAAGCGGCGCTGGTGGGTTGCTGTTGTACCCAAGTATATCGATCGATGGTCGGATGTTCGTATTCGAACATCACGCCTAGACTCGACGTGATCAGAGACTTCGAACGAGGCCCCGCGTGGTCGATTCTTCTTCGTCCGGCTCGATGTCTTCGTCATCCACGGACGCGCCGCTCACTGAACGCCAGCATGCAATCATCGCCCAGGTGGAGCGCCACGGTTTCGTGGCCATCGAAGCCCTGGCGCGCGAGTTCGACATCACGCCCCAGACGGCACGGCGCGACATCAACGCGCTCTGCAGGCGCGGGCGCCTGCAGCGCTTCCACGGCGGGGCCGGCCTGCCGCCGACAACCGAAAACCTGGCCTACGAGACGCGCGAGGGCCTGCACGCCGATGCCAAACGCGATATCGCCGCATTAGCAGCACGGCATATTCCCGATCACAGCGCCGTGGCCATCGGCCTGGGCACCACCGCCCAAGCCATCGCCCTCGCCCTTCGACATCATCGCGGCCTACGTGTCATCACCAACAATCTGCGCGTGGCCGCTACCTTGTCGGCGGTGGCCTCCAACGAGGTGATCATGGCCGGCGGCGTGGTGCGCAGCCTGGATGCCGGAGTCACCGGCGAATCCGCGATCGATTTCTTTCGCGATTTTCGGGTCGACTACGCGGTGATGAGTATTTCCGGCCTGGCCATCGACGGCACGCTCATGGATTTCGATTATCACGAAGTGCGTCTACTACAGGCCATGCTGGCGCACGCCCGTCAGCGCTATCTGCTGATTGATTCGAGCAAGTACGGCCGCAAGGCGCTCATGCGGGTGGCCACACTGGCCGATTTCGACGCGCTGTTTACTGATCGGGCGCCCGACGGCGCTCTGGCCGACACGATCGCCGGCCTCGGCTTGCCGCTACACGTGACCCCAGCCTGAGTATCGCGTCGTCTACGACTATCGGCTCAATTGCCAATGTTCATTTCCGAGCGTTAATGTCGCTCCTCGAAAATCTCGAGGCACACATCGTGTCACGACGCCGATATCCCCGGCGTGAATCGACTCGAAGTGCCCGACCCGCCGGCTATAGGACAACGCGATGGGCATTATTGAGACTATTCTCGTTCACGAGATCGCGGGTACCGCGTTTCTGACGCTGCTGGGGTGTGGCGTCGTGGCCAACGTCGCCCTGAACAAGACCAACGGCCACGGCTCGGATGGCATCGTGATCTTCTTCGGCTGGGGCTTGGCGGTCTTCAGCGGCGTCTATGTGGCCTACGACACGGGCGCGCACCTGAATCCGGCCGTGACCGTGGGTCTTCTGATCGGCCCGGCCAAGGAATACGCCAGCGGCATTCCCATCACCTTTGCCACCACCGTAGCGTACTTCGCGGCCGAGATGATCGGCGCGTTTCTGGGCGCGGTGGGCTGCTATCTGGCCTATAAGAAACAATACGACGACACCGAGGACGGCGCGGCTAAGCTGGCCACGTTCTCCACCGGCCCCACGATCCGCGCCTACGGCTGGAACCTGGTCACGGAGATTATCGGGACGTTCGTGCTGATCTTTGTGATTATCATGTTCGGCAATACGCCGTCCGGGCTCGGCCCGCTGGCGGTGGCATTGCTGGTGGTCTCGATCGGCGCTTCGCTTGGCGGGCCCACCGGATATGCGATCAACCCGGCGCGCGATCTAGGCCCGCGTATCGCACACGCGCTTCTGCCGTTGAAAAACAAAGGCCCCAGCGATTGGGGCTATGCTTGGGTCCCGGTGCTCGGCCCCGTCATCGGTGCTGCGCTTGCCGCCCTGGCCGTGCGAGTCTATTGAGATATTCCATACGCTTTTAATTACACCAAGCGGACGTTCCATGAGTGATCAAAAGAAATACGTATTGGCCATCGACCAGGGCACGACCAGTTCGCGCTCGATGCTGTTCGATCACGACGGCAAGGTCGCCGGCATCGCCCAGCGCGAGTTCGAGCAGATCTTCCCGCGCCCGGGCTGGGTCGAGCACAACCCGCGCGAGATCATGACCACGGTGTTGACCACGCTCACCGAGCTGATCAACAACACCGGCGTTGACGTTGATGAGATTGCATCCATCGGCATCACCAACCAACGCGAAACCACGGTGGTCTGGGACAAAAACACCGGCCAGCCGGTCTATAACGCCATCGTCTGGCAATCACGCCATTCCGCGGCCATCTGCGACGAACTGCGCGAGGCCGGCCACACCGACATGGTGCGTGACAAGACCGGCCTGGTCATCGACGCGTATTTCTCGGGCACCAAGCTCAAGTGGATCTTCGACAACGTTGACGGTGCCAAGGAAAAAGCCGACAACGGCGATCTGCTGTTCGGCACCATCGATTCCTGGCTGGTGTGGAACCTCACCGGCGGCAAGGTACACGTCACCGATGTATCCAACGCCTCGCGCACCATGATGTTCAACATCCGCGAGCGCCAATGGGACCCGGAGCTGCTGGAGCTGTTCGGCGTGCCGGAATCCATGCTGCCGGAGGTGAAGTCCAACAGCGAGGTCTATGGCCATATCCAGCCGAAGTACTTCTTCGGTAACGAGATTCCCATTGCCGGCATGGCCGGCGACCAGCAGGCCGCACTCTTCGGCCAGGCCTGCTTCGAGGCCGGCATGGCCAAGAACACCTACGGCACCGGCTGCTTCACACTGATGAACACCGGCACCGAGGCACGCCCCTCCGAAAACGGTTTGCTCACGACCGTGGCCTGGGAAGTCGACGGCCAGATGGAATATGCCCTGGAGGGCGCGGTGTTCGTGGCCGGCTCGGTCATCCAGTGGCTGCGTGACGGCCTGCGCATGCTGGGCAAATCCAGCGACTCCGAGGCCTACGCCGAGCGCGCCGGCGACAACGACGGCGTCTACCTGGTCCCGGCCTTTACGGGCCTGGGCGCGCCCTACTGGAACTCCAACGTCCGCGGGGCCATGTTCGGCCTGTCGCGCGGCACCAGCAAGGAAGTATTCATCCGCGCGGCCATCGAGTCACTGGCCTATCAAAGCGCGGACGTGCTGCTGGCCATGCAGGCCGATGCCGATCTCGAGCTCACCGAACTGCGCGCCGACGGCGGCGCCATCGCCAACGATTTCCTGGCCCAGTTCCAGGCCGACATGCTGGGCGTGGATCTCATTCGCAGCGAGGTGAGCGAAACCACGGCTCTGGGTGCGGCCTATCTGGCCGGTCTGGCCGTCGGCTTCTGGGAATCCAAGGAACAGATCACCCAGCAGTGGGCCATCGAGCGCACGTTTTCGCCGGCCATGGACGAGAAAAAACGCGATGGCCTCTACGACGGCTGGAAACGCGCCGTACAGGCCACCATGGCGTTTCACGTCGATTCCTAAGCCAGCGCTTTTCGCCTGCCTAGGAGCCGGATCCAAAACGCCCCGTCGATGAACGGGGCGTTTTTTTATTGCCGCAAACCGAAGACGTCGGTGTCTTCGAAGAGCGTACCCTCGACCAGCTCGGACCATGCAAGCGTCGGCGGCGTCGGTGACTCATCATCAGCAGAGCAGGTCGAATCCTGCGACAGCCGCAGGCGCGGCGCATTTTGGGTGGCCACGCCTGTCGCGTCCGAATCCCCAATATAGAGACATTCGGTCAAGGGCAGTGCCGACGAGCGCGCGCTGATACGGCCCGCGTCCGGATTCTGGCCCAGCGTTCCCGTCAGCGATCCGCTGTCGCCCAGCCTGCTGCCGGCCGAATTGAACAGCGTGGTGACAGAAGCGGAGCCGCGCCCGACCGTCGTCGTTCCGGTAAAGGCGAAATTGTAGGTGCCCGCGCGATAGTCATAGCGTTGTGCAAAACGTCCGTCTCGGATCGTCACGGTATCCCCGCCCAGGTTGATAGTCAGACCTCTACTCAGATTCTGGTCGAGGCGCTGTACTTCCGAGCCGGGTTCACCGTTCGAACCAAAGGACAGCTCGAAGCCACCCTCGACTGTGGTATCGCTAGCGTCTTCGCTAACCTGATACGAGCCAAAGTCGACGTTGGCAGAAAATCGTCTCCCCGCCGCTCCGGTGTGCGGATTGTCTTCGGTCTGCCCGCCGCTCAGAATATCCATCAAGATGGCGCCGTTCTCGACCCCATCGACGGCTGGCTGGACACAGTTGATATACAAAACCGACACTTGGTCGCCAGCGCTCAAATCACCGCTGGAGTCGAAGTCCACATAGTCGACGATTCGCGTACCGCCTCCCGGGCAGTCTTGTTCGCGAGGAATGCTGGGTTGAAGCTGGGAGGCGATAATCGCGTCGGCCGCGATTCGGCCATACACCGTCACCAGTTCGGTCGAGGCGGTCGCAATCGCCATCAGCCCTGCACTTTCTACCGGATCGGAAGACTCGGGCACATCGGAATCGGTCCGACTTGCTTCGTCATCACTGCCGCCATCACCGCCGCCGCAACCCGCCAGCGCCAGCCCACAGATAACGCTTGCGCTCGTCACTCTCAACCAACGAAATCGACTGTTCACCCCAATACCCCTGATGATCGATACGGCTCGTATCGCGGGTTTTGAGTATCGGGCTTTCTAAGAAAAAACAACAGATTCGCGAAGAGCCGACTTAAAATATGGTGAAAATTCGATCGTTCTAGCCGGGCACTCCAGCGAGCGGCCCTTGTCTCCGGCGAGATTTGCGCAAAACAAGGCGGCACTTGCCCGCGTGTGCCGCCTTAGTCTCTCTACAACGCGCGGACTCAGCGCACGTGATGTGTTTCTTGGCGCCCGTAAACCGGCGTATCCAGTTCGAGCATCCGGGCTTTGAGTTGTAGCGCCAGGTAGTGCGAGTAATGGCGCGACTGGGCCAGGTTGCCGCCGTGGAACCAGAGATTGGCCTGCTGGGTGGGTTTCCACATGTTGCGCTGCTCGCCTTCCCAAGGTCCGGGGTCTTTGGGCGTGTCGGAGCCCAAGCCCCAGACCTTGCCCACCTTGTCGGCCACCTCTTGCGAGATCAGATCGGCCGCCCAGCCGTTCATGGAGCCAAAGCCGGTGGCATAGATGACGACGTCGGCCGGCAGTTCGCGGCCGTCTTCGAGGACTACACTGTCTTCGGTCAGTCTTTCGACCTGTGAGCCGCTGGCCAGTTTGATCTTGCCGTCGATAATCAGCTGCGACGCGCCTACGTCGATGTAGTAGCCCGACGCCCGGCGCAGATATTTCATGAACAGGCCGGACTCGTCGGGGCCGAAGTCGAGCATGAAGCCGGCGTCCTCAAGCGCCTGATAGAAATCGGCGTCTTCCTCGCGGATAGCATCAAACGCCGGCTTCTGGAAATCCGGGGCGATGGCATAGGGGATCGAGGCGTTGATGATATCGGCGCGCTCGGTGGTAATGCCGTCGGCCACGGCCTGCTCGGAGTACAGCGGGGCCAGCGCGTGTTTCATCAACGAATCGGATTTGGAGATATGCGTGGAGGAGCGCTGAACCATCGTCACGTCGACATCGTTCTCGGCCAGCGCTGCACAGATGTCATGGGCCGAATTGTTGGAACCGATGACCACCACCCGCTTGCCGGCCATCTCATCCGGGCCGGCGTGTTCGGAGGAGTGTTGCTGGAGACCGGCAAAGACATCCTGGCCGGCAAAGGACGGCACGTTGGCCTTGGCCGACATGCCGGTGGCCAGCACCAGCTGGGTCGGATTGAGCGTGATCTCTCGGCCGTCTTTTTCGACCACGACGGTCCAGGTCTCGCTCGATTGGTCGAAGCTGGCCTTTTTGCACTCCGTCGCGCCCCAGAAGTTCAGCTCCATGACCTTGGCATACATCTCCAGCCAGTCGCCGATCTTGTCTTTGGGCGAAAACACCGGCCAGTTGTCGGGGAATTTGATGTAGGGCAGATGGTCGTACCAGACGGGGTCGTGGAGGCAGAGTGATTGGTAGCGCTTGCGCCAGGAATCGCCCGGCCGCTCGTTCTTTTCTACGATCAACGTGGGCACGCCGTGCTGGCGCAGCCGCGCGCCAAGCGCGATACCACCCTGCCCGCCGCCGACGATCAGGACGTAGGGCTGGGTGGTCACGCCCAGCTCGGCCACCTCGGCCTCACGTTCCTCGGCCCAGGTGGGCTGGCCCTGTTCCGCGCCATGCTTGGCGCCGAACGGGCGCGAGTCGCCGGCCGGCTCTTCGTGGCCTTTCAGCTCGTGCATGGTGGTGAGCAGGGTCCATATCAGCCCGTCCTTGAGCCGGATATAGCCCTCGCCGCGGGCGGTCGCGGTCTCGAACGCGATGAAGCCTTCGGTAATGCCGTCGGCGTGGGTTGCTCTTTCCGGGGCCGCGATCGTCCAGTTTCCCGGGCGCACGTCGTCCAGGCGCTGCGCGAGCATGTCGCGGATTTCAGCCTTGCCTTCAACGGTCTTGATGTTCCAGGTGAACGCCACGAGATCGCGCCAGTAACAATCCGTGGTGAACAGTTCCAGCGCGTCCTCGATATTGTAATTGGCCAGCGCCCGATTGAGCGCCGAGAGCACGTTCTGAATTCGGGTTCCGGCAGCTGTATCGAGCATGCGAGCCCTCCTGAGGCGATCGTTTGACACCGCGGCGCGGCGGTTTAGTCGCCCTCGCCACGCCGTCGAATCGACGATCGCACTCAATGGATCATGCAGGTACCCGACGATAGTCGTGTCCGCACCGCCGCCGAGACGGCTCGTACACCGCGTTAGACTGTGGCCATCGCCCTGCCAACGCCTGCGTCATGGCTGATATCCGCAACCCCGAACGCCCCGCCCGCGACATCGAACGCCCACCGGCCCCACTGCCGCTGCCCACGGCCGTCGCCGGCCTGGCCGCGGCCGTGCTGGCGGCCATTCTGTTCATGTTCTACGGCCTTGCGCAGGGGCTGCTGTTTTTGGTGGCACTTGGCCTTGGCGTGGCGCTTTATCACGCGCGCTTCGGTTTCACCTCGGCGTTCCGTCAGCTGATGGCCGTCGGTCAGGGCGAAACGCTGCGCGCCCACATGCTCATGCTGGCCGTGGCCAGCCTGTTGTTCGCCCCACTCATGGCCGCCGGCACTACGGTGTTCGGCGGGCCGCTGACCGGCTATGTGTTTCCGGTGGGGCTGTCGGTGGCCTTTGGCGGGTTCATCTTCTGTATCGGCATGCAGCTGGGCGGGGCCTGTGCTTCGGGTTCGCTATATACCGTGGGCTCGGGCCAGACCTCGATCCTGATCACCCTGGCCGGTTTCGTTATCGGCTCCGTCTGGGGCGCGCATGATTTCGGCTTCTGGCTGCAGCCGGCCTTCGTCTGGCAGACCGTTTCACTGGCCGATACGGCCTTTGGTTATACCGGCGCGCTGATCTTCCAGGCCATCATCATCGGCACTATTGTCACGGCCACTTATGCCGTGGAGCGCCGGCTGAATCCGCCGCCGCGGGTGGGCCCGCCCAGTGAACGCGGGTGGGTGCGGGTGCTGCGCGGTACTTGGCCGCTGTGGGTGGGCGCGCTGGTGCTGGCCGCACTCAACGCCGCCACGCTCGCGCTTTCGGGCAAGCCCTGGGGCATCACCAGCGCTTTTGCGCTATGGGGTTCCAAGCTTTTGGCGGCCACCGGTGCGGATGTCGGCAGCTGGTACTACTGGTCCGGGCCGCACGCCGGCGGGCTATCCGTGCCGATCCTGGCCGATCGCACCAGCGTGATGGATATCGGCATCATCTTTGGTGCCATGGCGGCCTCGGCCTGGGGCGGCACGTTCGCTATCGCCCGGCGTATTCCCTGGCGGATCGTCATTGCCCGTGTGCTCGGCGGCATTCTGATGGGCTACGGCGCACGTATCGCCTTTGGCTGCAATATCGGCGCCTATTTCGGCGGCATCGCCTCGTTTTCGCTACACGGCTGGCTCTGGGGCGTGGTTGGCCTGGCCGGTACGGTGATCGGTATCAAGCTGCGCCCGTTGTTTGGGATGGGTGTGCCGAAGCTCACCGACAGCAGCTGTTGAGCCGGCAGCGCGAAACTAGCGCCATGGTGGGCCGACGCTTGTCGCCCCGTGATCCCTTTGGAAGAATAAAGCGCGTCTTGATGCCGGAAGCCCTGTTATGACTGATGCCGCTACGCCCGCCGTGTTCAACCGTCGTGTGATCGTGATGGGGGTGTCGGGCAGCGGCAAGTCGAGCATCGGCAAGGGCGTGGGCCAGGCCCTGGGCGTGTCGTATATCGACGGCGACAGTTACCACCCGCGGGCCAACGTCGAGAAGATGGCCCGCGGCGAGCCGTTGGACGACGACGACCGGGCCGGCTGGCTCGATGCGCTGACCGGGCTCATCCGCGACTATCGCGATGATGAAATGCCCCTGCTGATCGGCTGCTCGGCCTTGAAGCGGCGATACCGCGATACCCTGCGCGCGGGCGATCCCGGGCTGATCTTCTTGTTTCTGGACGGCACCTACGACGTGATTTTGGCGCGTATGCAACAGCGCGAGCATTTCTTCTCGCCCAAGATGTTGCAGAGCCAGTTCGATACGCTCGAGCGCCCGGCGGCCGACGAGGCCGTGCGCGTGGATATCGATGCCAGCGTCGAGGACGTGATCGATCAGGCTGCCGAAGCACTCAAGGCGCGGGCCACCACGCGGCAGACGGCATGAACGACCGGTGCTTCCACGTCGCCGTTGATCTGGCCATGGAACTGGGCGAAGGCCCGGCCTGGGACGCCGCCCGCGAACGACTCTACTGGGTGGATATCAAGGGTTTTGCCCTGCACTGGCTGGATGTCGCCGACAACCACCAGGGCCGGGCCGATTTCGACGAGGCCATCAGCTGTGTGGCCGTCGATGACAATGGCCGCCTCATCGCGGCCTGTCGTTCCGGGCTATGGCAGTTGGGTGCCGATCATCACAAACAACGACAGATCGTGGCCGCGCCTTACGACACCGGCCATCATCGCTTCAACGACGGCGGCTGTGATCACGCCGGGCGGTTTTGGATCGGCGCCATGAACGAGCGCGTGGACACAGCCGATGCCGCGCTGTATCGCCTGGACGGCGACGCACTCACCCCGGTGCTGGACCACATGACCATCACCAACGGCTTTGCGATCTCGCCGGACGGCGCCTGGCTCTATCACACCGACACCCCCACCCGCGTGATCCGGCGCCATGCGCTGGACGGCGCGACCGGCGACATCGGGCCGGGCGAGCCCTGGATCGACCTGGCCGATCACGATTTAAAGGGCAACCCGGACGGCGCGGCCGTGGACCAACAGGGCCACTACTGGACCGCGCTTTTCGGCGGCGCCGCGGTGGCTCGCTTCGATGCCGACGGGCGCCTGGTCGCCCGTTATCCGCTGGCCGCGCTCAATCCGACCATGCCCTGTTTTGGCGGGCCCGATCGGTGCACGCTGTATGTCACCACCGCCCGCGAAGGCATGAGCGAACACGACCTGGCCGCCTGGCCGGACTCGGGTAGTGTTCTGGCCATGACCGTCGACACGCCCGGCCAGCCAATCGCTGCATTTCGTGGCGTACCAGAGGACAACCGCCCATGACACAACGTCTGGCCGTGATTGGGCTGGGTAAGATCGCCACCGACCAACACCTCCCGGCGATTGCCAAGAACGCCGATTTCTCCCTGGTGGCCACGGTCGATCCACGACTGGCCACGGATACCGATGCCCAACCGGCGACTTTCGATAGCCTCGACGCGCTACAGGCCAGCGGCCTTACGATCGACGCCGTGGCCCTGGCCGTGCCGCCACAGCATCGCTATGCCCTGGCCTGCCAGGCGATCACCGCCGGCTGGCACGTGCTGCTGGAAAAACCGCCGGGGGTGACGCTGTCCGAAGTGGTCGATCTGCAGGCGCGCGCGGAAGCAGGCCGCGTCACGTTGTATGCCAGCTGGCATTCGCGTCATGCCCCGGCCGTAGCCGCGGCCCGCGATTGGCTGGCCGGCCAGACCGTGCGCCGCGTTACGATCGACTGGCGCGAAGACGTGACAGTCTTTCATCCCGGCCAGGCCTGGATCTGGGCTGCCGGCGGGCTGGGGGTATTCGACCCGGGCATCAACGCGCTATCCATCGTCACCGCAATCTTGCCGCAGGCCTTTGCCCTACGCGAAGCCCGCCTGGACGTGCCCGAGAATTGCGAGACCCCGATCGCGGCCTCGCTGGCGTTTGTCGATGCCCACAAGGCACCCATCACGGCCGAAATGGATTTTCGTCATACCGGCGCGCCGCGTTGGGATATTACCGTGGAAACCGAGGCCGGCACGCTTGCTCTGGCCGACGGCGGCGCCCGCATGACCATCGACGGCCACGGCGTGATCGCCGCCGACAAGGACGAATACGGCGGCGTCTATGCCCGCTTTGCCGAGCTGATCGGCGCCGGGGCCTCGGATGTCGATCTAGCCCCGTTTCGCCACGTGGCCGATGCGTTCCTACTGGGCCGGCGCCGGGCCGTGGCAGCGTTTTACGAATAGCGCGCCGACGATCGGCCCGAGGGCGAGGCAACGCGTAGGCTAGGGAAGCTCTGCAAAACCTCTCGCGGTCGCGCCGGGTGCTTTGCGTGTGGCTGGCGAAGAAAGGTGAGCGTAGCGTGCTTGTTGCACGGTAGCGCACCTTGACGACGACCAGACGCGCGCAAAGCCCCGGCCCGCAAGGGGTTCGGCCTCACAGACGCCGCGACCGTGTTGCCAAGCTTGACCTGCCAATGAGGCAGGCGCTGCGCCTGGACGCCTTACCGCCGCGTCTGTGAGGACTCGAACGCGATCCGCGAGAGGTTGTGCAGAGCTTGCCTAGGAAATCGTTATACGGCCCGATACCGCACGGGCCGGCTGTGGAGGGAGAACAGCATGGACCAGCCTGCCGCACTGTCAGTCACGCGCGATATGTTCGGCCAGACGGCCGCCGGCCAGCCCGTATGGCGCTATCGGCTGCACAACCGGCAGCGTATGTCGGTGGATATCATCACCTACGGCGCGCGTATCCACGCGATCCGGGTGCCAGACATGAACGGCCACGTCGATGATGTCACCCTGGGTTTTGACGATATTGCCGGCTATGAAAGCGCCGACGATGCGTATTTCGGCGCTGTGATTGGGCGCTACGCCAACCGGCTGGGCGGCGGGCGATTCTGCCTCGACGGTCAGGATATTCAGGTCTCGACCAACGAGGGCGATAACACCCTGCACGGCGGCGAAACGGGTTTTTCTGCCCGCGTCTGGGCCGCCGAATCGTTTTCGACCCACAGCACGGTCGGCGTGGAGCTGACTTACTTCTCGCCCGACGGCGAGATGGAGTTTCCCGGCAACCTGGCGGTGACCGTGCGTTATGCGCTGGATGATGCCAACCGCCTGCGCATCCACTATTCGGCGGTCTGTGATCGGGCCACGCCGGTCAACCTGACCAATCACGTCTATTTCAATCTGGCCGGTGCCGGCATGCCCAGCGTGCTCGAGCATATTGCCATGATCAATGCTGCCGGCTACACGCCGGTCGATGCCCAGATGATTCCAACCGGCGAGATCGCCGACGTGGCCCAAACGCCGCTGGATTTCACCCGTCCCGGGCGTATCGGGGCGTTCATCGATGCCGATCACGAACAGATCGCCCGCGCCGGCGGCTATGACCATAACTATGTGCTGGCCACCGAGGGCGATATCAGCCGGCTGGCCGTGCGGGTGATCGAGCCTGAATCCGGCCGCGGGCTGGAAATGTTCACGACGGAGCCCGGCGTACAGTTCTATACCGGTAATTCTCTGCCGGGCGGGTTCATCGCCAAGGACGGCAAGACCTACGCCCCGCGCAGTGCCTTCGCGCTCGAGGCACAGCACTATCCCGACTCGCCGAACCGGCCGGACTTTCCGAACACCATCCTGCGGCCGGGCGAGAAATACAGCCAGTCGACCGTCTATCGTTTCCTGCCCGATCTGCCGGCAGCGGGCACGTTCCTAGACGGGCCCTAGCGACTCAGTCGGGCCGGGTTTCGGCGCGCCGCAGACGCAGGGAATTGGCTAGTACGAAAACGCTCGACAGGCTCATCGCGCCGGCCGCGATGGCCGGGTTGAGCAGCCAGCCGGTCCAGGGATAAAACACCCCCGCGGCCAGCGGGATCAGCGCTATGTTGTAGCCGTAGGCCCAGACGAAATTGCTCCGAATGGTCCTCATTGTGCGCCGGGCGATATGGCGTGCCTGTACGACACCGTCCAGCTCGGCGCGCATGAGCACGACGTCGGCGGCGTCGAGGGCAATATCCGTTCCCGTGCCGATGGCGATGCCCACATCGGCGCCCGCCAGCGCGGGGGCATCGTTGATGCCGTCGCCCACGAACGCCACTCGCGCGCCGGTATTCTGAAGTTCGACGATCTGGCGCGCCTTATCTGCCGGCTGTACTTCGGCAATCACGTCATCGATACCCAATTCGCCGGCGATGGCCTCGGCTGTGAGCCGACGATCGCCTGTCAGCATCACGACGCGCTGACCGGCGTTTTTTAGCGTGTCGATTACGTGGCGCGCCTCGTCGCGTAGCGGATCGGCCACGGCCAAGAGGCCCGCCAGCCGATCGCCGATCATCACGTACAAAACGGTGCGACCACGTTCGGCCAGACGATCCGCGGTGGCCTGCCAGGGGTGGGTTTCGATCTTCAGACGTGTCATCCAGGCCGCCGAGCCGATGGCCACGGTCTGGCCGTCGACCTGCCCGCGGATGCCCTGGCCTGCCTGAACCTCGACGTCGGTCACGGCCGGCAGCCGGAGATGCTGCGCTCTGGCCTCGGCCACGATGGCCACAGCCACCGGATGCTCACTGGCGCTTTCCAGAGCCGCTGCACGCGCCAGTACATCACGGCCGTCGAAGCCGTTGGCGATGATCGGGTCGGTCAACGCCGGCTGGCCTTGGGTGAGCGTGCCTGTTTTGTCGAACACGATCGTATCGATGTCGGCCAGTCGTTCGATCGCGCTGCCGCGACGAAACAGCAAGCCTTGGCGTGCGGCGCGTCCGGTGGCCACCATGACGGCCGTTGGCGTGGCCAGGCCCATGGCACAGGGACACGCAATTAGCAGCACCGCAACGCTCGAGACGAACGCATGGGTCAACGCCGGCGCCGGCCCAATGAGCCACCAGGCCACGAACGTGGCAGCAGCCAGGCCCAGCACACACGGCACAAAAATACCGGCGACACGGTCGGCCGTGGCTTGAATCGCGGGTTTGTCAGCCTGGGCGTTCTCGACCAGCCGAATAATGCCGGCCAGCGTCGTATCGGCCCCGGTCTGGGTGACACGCGCCTCCAGCACGCCGGCCTGGTTGAGCGTGCCCGCGGTCAGCGCGTCATCGATCGATTTGGCGGCCGGCATCGGCTCGCCCGAGAGCATCGACTCATCGACCCACGAAGCGCCGCTCGTCACCACGCCATCCACCGGTACCCGCTCGCCCGGCCGGATACGCACCGTCTCGCCGACGGCGACCGCTTCGATCGCCACCGTCTGCCAGCCCGCGCCGCGGCGGACATCGGCGGTTGGTGCCTGGAGCGCCATCAGCCCGCGAATGGCCGCCGAGGTCCGGCCCTTGGCGCGAGCCTCGAGCCAGCGCCCCAGCAGGATCAAGGTGACAATCATCGCCGCGGCATCGAAATAGGCATGGGCCGTGCCGGGCGGAAACACACCGGGGACCAGCCAGGCGGCCAGCGAATAACCAAACGCGGCCCCACTGCCGATCAGCACCAGGCTGTTCATGCCGGGGGCTGCATGCCGAAGCTCGTTAACCCCGGCCCGATAGAACCGTCGTCCCGCCCAGAGCTGTACCGGGAGACACAACAGCGCCTGGAGTGCCAGCCCGGCCGCCGGCGACAGCCAACCCTCCAGAAGAGCCGCCAAGCCGGGCACCATCGGCCCCATCGCAAGCAGCGCGATGGCTATCGTCAGCGGTGCGGCCACGCAGAGATCCCGGCCGAGTGCTGCGGCCGCGTCGCGATGGCTATTCGAAGCGTTCTCGGCGGCGGCCAGCGGGTGCGCCGCATAACCGGCGTTTTCGATCGCAGTCGTCAGCTCATCGGCCGTGATCAGGCCGGCGACGACGTCAATGTCCGCCCGGGCGTCGGTCAGATTGACCCGTGCCTCACGTACGCCGATCAGCCGATTCAAAGCTTTTTCGACCCGCGCGACGCAGGCGCCGCAGCCTAGCCCATCGATTTTCAGGCTAAACCGCTCGACCGCCGGCCCATAGCCGGCCGCCGATAACGCAGCCAGCACGTCGGCCATACTAGAGCGGCGATCCACCTCGATCCGGGCGCCCTCGGTGGCCAGATTCACATGCACCGACGACACGCCGGAAACGCCCGCGATCGCTTTCTCGACGCGGGCTACACAGCCGCCGCAGTGCATACCGGCTATGCCGATGTTGTATGCGATTGCCTCGTTCATAGATGTGCGGTGATTCCGGTTAGCGGTATTTCAGAACGTCCATCAGCTCGGCCACGATCGGCTCCACGTCGCCGCGCTCGTGGGCGGTGACCACGTGGTGCGTCAAATGTCCGCGCAGAATGGTGTCGGACGTCTTGGCCAGCCCGCCCTGGACCGCCTTGATCTGCTTCAGCGCATCCACGCAGTAGACGTCCTCTTTTTCGAGCATGCGCACGATGCCTTCGACGTGCCCGCGGATCGAACGAAGGCGCGCGAGCGCATCGCGGCGAATCGTCGGGTCGATCGCCAGCGCATCACACGACGCCTCGGCGCTGGAATTATCGGCTGCGCTCATGAGGCCAGCTGCGCGGTATAACCCTGGGCTTCGACGGCTGCGACGAGCGCTTCGCCCTCGGGATTGCCTTCGACGTCGGCGGTGCCGGTATCCAGATCGACCGCGGTGACTGAGCTGGTCCCCAGAATTTGGA
>DCKU01000069.1 GCA_002320455.1 Salinisphaera sp. UBA1666 | reverse complement strand
CAAGCGCTGTTTTGCGGCAATCCAGCGTTCTAGCACGCTTGCGCAGAATGACTGCGCAGCGCGCGCTACGCCTCGTCTTGCCGCAAAACAGCGCTTGGCGCGGACTCGTATGAAACCTCAACAGGCCCTTGGCCGGCGTGGGCCACCGCAGCGAAGTCAGGGCCGTGATCATGGAAAGTACCGGCGATGTGTCCGTGCTAACCACGGATACCCCGATAGAGGCCTGGATGTTTGATCATGTACGCGACGGCCATCGGGTGGCTGGCGCGGCCTGTGACAGTCCCACCGCTGATGGCATGGATGAGTCCGGGCCCGCAAACGGGTAGGATTAAATCATCAGTCATCTATTCGAGCGCCGTATGCAGTCGCCCACCGATACCGGCATTTCTTTTTCGCCTTATTTTGATATTCCGGATGCCAACCGCCCTGCCTTCGAGTCCCTGGTCGAAGAGTTCGTAGAAGCCACACGCCAAGAAACCGGCTGCCTGTACTACGGGTTTTGCTTCAATGGCGGCCAAGCACTCTGCCGTGAAGGCTATGTCGACGGCGATGCGTTTCTGGCCCATCTGGACAACGTCGGCGAGCTGTTCGCCCGAGCCCAGAAACTGGCTGACGTGACGCGGATGGAACTACACGGCCCGGCCGCGGAGATCGACAAACTGCGCGAGCCGCTGGCCGAGCTGGATATCGTCTACTACACGCTGGAGACCGGCTTTCGCGCATAAGGCCCTAATCCAGTCGTCATCGATCACAACAACAAAGGGAGAGATCACGATGGGGCGTTTTCAGCAACGTATGGAAAGCCTGGGGGCACGTGCCCTGCTCGGCCTGCCCGAGGGCGTGTTGCGTGCCATGGCCGGCAAGCCGGTCGAAAAAGACGGTCAGACGCTCGATCTGCAGTGTCAGATGCTGCTCAAGATCATGAAGACACGGGGCGTGGCCCTGGGTGGCGGCCAGGTCGATGCCGCGCGGCGCATGATGCGCGATCAGTCGGGGACGCTCGGCCCGACCGTGCCGGCTGACATCGAGACGAAATCGATATCCCTGCCTCGCACCGGCGGGCCGGATATTCCTGCGCGGCTGTATCGGCCCGACGCGGCCAACCAGCAGGTTCCGGCTATCGTGTTCTTGCACGGCGGCGGCTTCGTGGTCGGTGATCTGGAATCCCATGACGCGGTGTGTCGCGCACTGGCCCATCATGCCTGCTGCGGCGTGGTTGCCATCGATTATCGCTTGGCCCCAGAATCGCCGGCGCCGGCTGCCTCGGAAGACGCGGTGGCCGCCTTCCGAAGTGTTGCCGCACAGGCCGATGAGCTGGGTCTAGACGCCGGCCGTCTGGCCGTAGCCGGGGACAGCGCCGGCGGCAATCTGGCCGCGATCGTCGCCCAGCAAACCAAACACGATGCCCATCCGCCCTGCTATCAGGCGCTGTTCTATCCGGTGGTCGATTTTTTCGAAGACCGTGCGTCGAAGGATCTATTCGCCGAAGGGTTTTTTCTCGAGAAAGCATCCATGGACTGGTTCGAGAGTCACTACGTGCCGGCTGATATGGACAAGAAGGATCCGCGCGTATCGCCGCTGTACGGCGAGCTGACAGGGTTGGCGCCCGCGCTGGTTCAGACCGGCGGCTTCGATCCGCTGCGTGATGAGGGGGAAGCCTACGCCGAGGCACTACGCGCTGCGGGCGTGGCGGTCACGCTCGAGCGCGAGGCCGGGCTCATCCACGGCTATCTCAACCTGGCCGGTGGCGTTCGAGAGGCTGATCGCGCGCTGCAGCAGGCTGCCACGTACATCCGCGAAGCCTTACACGCCGAGCACGAGCCGGATCAATGAGCCGGCAAGCCGGCGGCTGATACACGTCCGCCGCCGGCCCGCGCGCTGTTGGATTTATTTCGACGGCATGTGCCGTGTGATCCCGAACGTCACGATGATCCGCTAGCCGCCGAGTTCAGCCTGTGCCTCGTCGACCTCCTGGAAACTTTCGCGCAGCTCGGTCTGGGAGATCTTGCCGTCGTGATTGGCATCCAGCCGGTCGAAATACGGTGAAACCGCATCTCGATACTCGGCCTTACTCACCTGGCCGCTGTCGTCGGCGTCAATCTGATTAAACCAGCGAGAGACGACCTGCTTGCGACGTGCAATGTCGGCCTTGCTGGCATCTTCTGGCGCGCTCGGCTGGCCGGCATCGAACTCGTCCGGGTCGAGCTGGCCGTTGCCGTCGTTGTCCAGACGGTCAAAAGAATCGTTCTGTGCCTGCATGGCCTCATCGCGGCTGATGGCGCCGTCGCCGTTGGTATCGGCGCTGGTCAGCGGCGCCGCTGAGGCCGTGGCAACACAGCCGCCTAGGGCGACAAACAGGACGAGTGCGGTTCGTGAAAGCGACATAGTCCACCTACGTTTCGATGTCAGTTGTTTGTTTGAAGCGTACACGCTGACCGTCGGTGCCGATCTGAACGATGTCGGCTGGCCGGCCTTCGTCGTCGAAGCCCACATAGCCCATGCCCGACTGATTGAGCAGGCGTCCGGCATCGCCGCGGCCCACGGGGCGGCGCGGTGAAACCTTGAGCCGGCGTCGTTTGGTAAACCAGTTGAGCGGCGAATAAGGGGCATACAGCCACCGGTTAAGCCGGTCGAACCAGGTCAGAAGACGCTCGGGAAACTCGTTTTTCACACCCGACGACACGATCTGCCAGATCCGCTGTGCTTCGGGTCGGTGGCGCAGCACGACGTCGTAGACAAACGAGTAATGCACGTCGCCCGAGAGAATGGTGAAGTTTTCCGGCGTGCGACGGTGCGACAGAATCTGGAGCATGGCCACGGCGGCCCCGCGATGGGCCATCCAGTTCTCGGCATCGACCATCAAGGGCTTGCCAAAGAACGTAAAGATTTTCTGTACGTTCTCGATGAGTTTGACGCCGAATACGGGGGCGGCCGAGACGATGACCGCGCTGCGGCGACCGGTCAGTGCGCTTTGCATATCGATCAACGCCTCCCAGTCCATGAGCCCCGACGGACGATGTGTTTTGACCGTGCGCCGCCAGCGGTGCATGCGCGTGTCCAGAACCACGACCGCCGGCTCGGTATCCAGCGTGTAGTGCCAGTCGCCGAAGTCCAGCAGCGAATCGATCAGCCGGTCCTGCGCTTCGGCGCTCGGCTGGTCGAAGAGCGCGTTCATGGGCGCGGCCAAAGTGTCGGAAAACGGCTGGGGCGCGTTCATCCAGGCCTGACACAGCGTGTAGGCGATCAGCGCGTTGCCGATGATCCGCCGGGAGAACGGATGGCCATAGGCCGTATCGGCCCATTCAGCCGTGAGGTTCCAGTCGTCGGTGATGTCGTGATCGTCGAAAATCATCACCGTCGGGACGTTGGCCAACAGACGTCGTGTCTGTCGGAGCTCGGCCACGAATTCGTCGATAACGGGCGCTTCGCTGTCCCAGCGCTCGCGCTGCTCGGCATCAAGCGAGGGGCGTTGCACATGCAGGCCCCGCCAGGGTGTATCCGACCACGTCAATAGATACATCGCGAGGACTTCGGCCAGCGTGATCAGATGATTGGCTGACGATGCCGAGGTGAACACCGGCTTTTCGGTGCCGCCGAAGAAACGTTCGCGCAGCGCCCGATTGGCCCGCTCTTGCGGCAGGAGCGCATCGCGTCGGCCGTAGGTATCGGCGCTGGCATACAGTGCGGCGCTATCGGGCACGGTCGCGCCTTCCAGCGTCTCTGCCAGCAGACCGTAGCGTTCGATCGCGGCATGGATTGCGCGCAGCATGGGCGTGGCGACATCGTCGGCATAGATCTGATCGCCCGTGAGCAGCATCAGATCCGGCCAGACCGCCGGATCGGCCCGACGCTCGGCCAGCCAGTCATCCGCGGCACGCATGCCGTCGCCCGAAGGATGATGCGGACGACGACACGACCCGTGCAAAACGTGGGCCAAACGCTGCCGCAGGATAAAGCGCGGAATGCGTTCACCCGGATAGCACAACCCCGGCTCGGCAGCGGCAAGCGAGGCCTGCTCACCGCCGATCAACAGGTCATAGCCGATCGGCGTATCGAGCGCCAGCTCGGGCGCGCCGGCATCGGCCAGATCGATATCCAGCATCTGGATGATCGCATGTTCACCGACACGAAACGCCGTGCGATAGGCCGTCGTATCAATCTGGGCGAACGCTTCGTCGTTTGGGCCGAATAAAGCGAGCGTCAACGGTGTCTGGTGCGTCGTGACCAGCCACAGACCGATACGGCGGCGGCTCACGCGCCGGAGTATCGGCCCGGCAATCACAACGTCAGCGACGTTGCAGTCTGTTTCTTTCATGGCAGCCGATTATACCGCTCTCGCGTTGTACCCCGACGAAAGGCTTGTCGATACGCCTAGGATAGGCGTAATCTAAGCCTTGGCTAATATTTGTTGTCGATGGCAACTCTTAGAGATTTTTCCGGTCGGTACTGTCATGAGCGATATGTCTTCCAATGCATCGCAGCACGGCGATGTGTTGCCCGGTGAAAATGCGACCCAGCGCGCGGCCGCCGCAGCCTTGGACGGCCGCCAGACCGGGCTCAAGCGTTTTCTGCCCTTTCTGGGCCCGGCGTTCATCGCGGCCGTGGCTTATATCGATCCGGGCAATTTCGCCACCAACATCCAGGCGGGTTCGACCTACGGTTATACCCTGCTCTGGGTGGTACTGGTCTCGAATATCATGGCCGTTCTGATCCAGTCCATGTCGGCCAAGCTGGGGATCGCCACCGGCAAGAATCTGCCCGAAGTATCCCGCGAGCGATTTTCGCGGCCCGTCACGATCGGCCTGTGGCTACAGGCCGAGTTCATCGCCATCGCCACCGACTTGGCCGAGTTCATCGGCGGCGCACTGGGGTTGTACCTATTGTTCGGTATTCCGCTGTTTCCGGCAGCCGTGATCACGGGCGTGGCCTCATTCGTGTTGCTGGAGCTGCAACGGCGCGGGTTTCGCTGGCTGGAAGCCGGCATCGGCACGCTCGTCGGTGTGGTCGTGGTGTCGTTTGCCTACGAAGTATTCATCGCCCAGCCGGACGGTAGCGCCGTCCTGCACGGGTTGTTCGTGCCCACGCTGGACGGCGCGGACAGCCTGTTGCTGGCCGCGGGTATCCTCGGGGCCACGGTCATGCCACACGTTATCTATCTGCACTCCGCACTCATGCAGCGCCGGGTGGTGGGCCGTAACGAGGCCGAGCGGGCCAAGATCTTCAAATTCGAGATGGCCGACATCTTAATCGCCATGGGCATCGCCGGGCTCATCAACGGTGCGATGCTGGTCATGGCAGCCGGGCTGTTCTATGGCAGTACCGAGGTGGTCTCCACGCTAGAAGGCGCATTCGCGCATCTGGATACCGAGGCCGGAAGTCTGGCTGCGATTCTGTTCGGCGTTGGCCTGCTGGCCAGCGGTTTTTCCAGCTCGTCGGTCGGCACGATGAGCGGCCAGATCATCATGTCGGGCTATATCAACCGACGAATTCCGCTCTTGCTGCGCCGGCTTATCACCATGGCGCCGGCGCTGGCTGTTCTGGCCATGGGCGTGGACCCGACTACCGCACTTGTCATGAGCCAAGTGGTGCTGTCTTTCGGTATTCCCTTCGCGCTGATTCCGCTGCTGATCTTCTGCTCTAACCGCCAGATCATGGGTAATCTGGTCAACCGGCGCAGCACCACCATGGTGGCCTGGTGTGTGGCGGCCTTGATCATCGCGCTGAATATTTTTCTACTGGCACGAACGCTATTTGGCTAGCCGCGATACTGCCAGGCCGCCAGGCGCAGCGTGGCGGCCAGCGCGCAGCCCAGTATGACGCTGACCATCACCGTAACGCCGGTCCACGCCGAATGGCTCCAGAACAGACCGCCAAGCGCGCCAAGCAGGCTGGAACCCAGATAATAGCCCAGTAGATACAGGCCGGCGGCATGGCCCTTGCCGTGGTCGGCCAGCAGCCCCACCCAGCCACTGGCGGTGGCATGGCCGGCAAAAAAGCCGATGGTCAACAGCCCGATGCCCATGACCACCGCAATCAGCGAATCGGCCCAGGTAATAGCCAGCCCGACGGCCATCAGCAACACACCCACGATCAGCACCGGCGGCCGGCCGGTACGATCAGCCACGCGGCCCGCCATCGCCGAGGTCAATACGCCAAGAATATAAATCGTGAACACAGCGCCGATGGCGCCCTGGCCCAGCGAAAACGGCGGTTCGGCGAGCCGATAGGCCACATAGTTGTAGACCGTGACGAACGCGCCCATCAGCGTGAAGCCGCAAAAGAACACCCACGGCAGCGCGCGATGCCGCATATGTGCAGCTACAGGGCCCGCATGTTCGCGAATCGACAGCCCCCGACGCGCTACGAAGTTCCGCGAGTTGGGCAACAGAACGACAAACACCACGGCCGCAGCCAGCCCGATGCTGCCGAGCGTGGCCATGGCAACGCGCCAGCCGGCCATATCGGCGACAAGTCCGGCGATCACGCGCCCGCCCATGCCGCCGACCGCGGTGCCGGCGATATACAGCCCCGTGGCCGTGCCCAGATCGGCCGGCTTGATTTCCTCCGATAGGTACGCAATAGCCAGTGCCGGCACGCCGCCGAGCGCGAACCCTTCCAGCGCGCGAGCGACGAGCAGGCTGTTCCAGCCGGGGGCGAATGCAGCCAGCAGAGACAGCACCGCAGATGCGATCAGTGAGGCCAGCATGACGCGGCGACGATCGATCGCGCCCGACATCAATCCGGCCACGAACAGCGTGAACGCCAGCACGCCCGTGGTAACCGACAACGATAGACTCGACATGGCCGCCGAGACGCCAAACGTCTCTGAAAACAGCGGCATCAGCGGTTGAACCGAATACATCGACGAAAACGTGGCGAACCCGGCGGCGAACAGCGCCAGGTTGGCGCGTCGGTACTCGCGGCTGCCGCGCTCTAGGTATCGCATGTCGCTTGCAGCGTGTTCAGGCATCGCTGGCAGGCCTTGTACGGACAGGGTGGCGCGGCAAATGATAAGCCCGGCGCTATTGATTTACGACTTTTGGCTAGCCGCAGACGCTGCAATGCCTGATAATGCCGCGTTTTCGCAAACGCCTCGGCCCACACCATGATCGAAAATCTTCGCAATATCGCGATCATCGCCCACGTCGACCACGGCAAGACGACGCTCGTCGACTGTCTGTTGCGTCAGTCGGGTACGTTCGACGCGCGCGATGACGTGGCCGACCGGATCATGGACTCCAACGATCTGGAGAAAGAGCGCGGCATCACGATCACCTCGAAGAACACCGCCATCGAGTGGCGCGACCCGGACGAGGACAAGGTCTATCACATCAACATCGTCGACACCCCCGGCCACGCCGACTTTGGTGGCGAGGTCGAGCGCGTGCTGTCGATGGTGGATTCGGTGCTGCTTCTGGTCGATGCGGTCGACGGGCCCATGCCCCAGACCCGCTTCGTCACCGAAAAAGCGTTCGAACTGGGCCTGAAGCCCATCGTGGTCATCAACAAGATTGACCGCGACGGCGCCCGGCCCGACTGGGTCTTGAACGAAACCTTTGATCTGTTCGACTCCTTGGGGGCGACCGACGAGCAGCTTGACTTCCCGGTGGTGTATGCCTCCGCGCTGGGCGGTTATGCCGGCATGGACGAGTCCGTGCGCGAAGGCGACATGCTGCCCTTGTTCCGCACGATTACCGAGCGCGTGGCCCCGCCGCCGGTGAATCTGGAAGGCGCTTTCCAGATGCAGATCACCACGCTGGACTACAACAGCTTCGTGGGTCAGATCGGCATTGGGCGTATCGCCCGCGGCACGGTCAAGCCCGGCATGCAGATCGCCATCGTCGACCGTGAAGGTGCCAAACGTAACGCCAAGATCGCCGGCGTATTCGGCTTTCTGGGCCTGAACCGCGTCGAGGTCGATTCTGCCCAGGCTGGCGATATCGTGGCCCTGACCGGCATGAACGATCTGGATATCTCCGACACCCTGTGTGACCCGGCCCAGCCGGAGGGCTTGCCCCGCCTGACGGTCGACGAGCCGACCATGAGCATGACCTTCGAGGTCAATAAATCGCCCATGGCCGGCAAGGAAGGCGATTATCTGACCTCGCGCCAGATCCGCGAGCGCCTGGAGCGCGAGCTCAAGTCCAACGTGGCGCTGCGCGTCGAGCAAGGCGGCGACGCCGACAAGTTCAAGGTTTCCGGCCGTGGCCTGCTGCATCTCTCGGTGCTGTTGGAAACCATGCGCCGTGAAGGCTATGAGCTGTCGGTCTCGCGTCCGGAAGTGGTCACTCGCGAGGTCGACGGCGAGCTGCAAGAGCCCTACGAGCAGCTGATGTGTGACATCCAGGACGACGACCAGGGCTCGGTGATCGACAACCTGCAACAGCGCCGCGGCGTGCTGCAGAACATGGTGCCGGACGGCAAGGGCCGTACGCGTCTGGAGTTCATCATCCCCTCGCGCGGGCTGATCGGTTTCCAGACCGAGTTCATGAGCCTGACCTCGGGCAGCGGCATCGTCACCCACGTATTCGACCACTACGGTGCCATCGGGGGCACCGATATCGGCCAGCGCCAGAAAGGCGTGCTGATCGCCAACGCCGGCGGCAAGGCCGTGGCCTTCGCTATCTTCAATCTCCAGGACCGCGGCAAGATGATGATTGCGCCCAACGACGAGATTTATGAAGGCATGGTCGTCGGTATCCACTCGCGCGAGAACGATCTGACCGTCAACGTTCAGAAAGCCAAGCAGCTGACCAACGTGCGTGCTGCCGGCTCGGACGAGAACATCCAGCTGGTTCCGCCGGTGCGCATGACCCTGGAACAGGCGCTCGAGTTCATTAACGACGACGAGCTGGTCGAGGTCACCCCCACCAACGTGCGCGTGCGCAAGCGGCATCTGACTGAAACCGATCGCAAGCGCGCAGCGAAGGGTTAACCACCCAGGGCTGATCACAAGCTATCGATCGCGTGCGGCCGCCGGAACAACTGCAGCTCGCACGTGATCGACCGGACCCCTTAGCGGGCTGACCGGCCGTTGTTTCGGCCGGCGACACGTACCGGTACAGCTTGTCTGCCGGCCGGCTTTGAAACTTTTTCCATCCGCCAGTTTCACGACTCAAGGTGTTGTCATGGCGCCACAGAACTCTCGCTCCCGTCTGATTGTCCGTACGGCCAAGCTGTCGGATATCCCCGCCATCAACCGGGTGGTGCAACGCACCTACCCGAAGATGGACGACTACTCTTTCGACGAGCTGCGCGGCCAGATCAATAACTTTCCAGACGGCCAGCTGGTCGCGGTCTACGAGGATGAAATCGTGGGCTATTGCGCCACGATCTGCCTGCCCGAAAGCCAGGTCATGGGCCAGCATAGCTGGGCCCAGATTTCGGGCAACGGCTACGGCTCCACGCACGACATCGACGGCGATTATCTCTACGGCTATGAGATCTGTGTCGACCCGGACGCGCGCGGGCTGCGGATCGGACGTAGACTGTATCGCGAGCGCGAGGCGCTGGCGGTCAAGCTGGGCTTGAAAGGGATTGTGTTCGTCGGCCGTATTCCGGGCCTGCGTCGTCGTTACAAGCAGTTCGGCTCGGCCCAGGCCTACGTCGAGGCCGTGGCGGACAAATCGATTCGCGATCGCGTGCTGTCTTTCCAGCTGTCCCAGGGCTATGAGCTGCTGGGCGTGATGAAGGGCTATCTGCCCGATGATCGCGACTCCATGGGCTACGGCGCCCATCTCATCTGGCGCAACCCGGAATACAAGTACCGCGAAGACGTGGCCGGCGATTCCCACGTCCATCTGCAACGACGCAATACGGTGCGGATCGCTACCGTGCAGTACATGCAGCGCGCGGTGGACTCCTTCGACGAATTCGCCCAAATCGTGACCTACTTCGTACGCGAAACCGCCGATGCCAAATCGGATTTCGTGGTCTTTCCGGAGTTGTTCACAGTGCAGCTGCTCTCGATCAAGAACGAAGAGCTGCGTCACCGCGCTGCGATCTGGCGCCTGGCCGATTTCACCGATGATTTCCGCGAGCTGATGGCCGATCTGGCCGTGCGGTTCAATATCAACATCATCGCCGGCTCAACGCCCACGGTAGTCGGCGAAGAGTTGCAGAACATCGCCTACGTATATCTGCGGGACGGCTCCGAGCATCTGCAGCCCAAAATTCATCCCACGCCCGGCGAGCGTCATTACTGGAACATCCAGGGTGGCTCGTCGCTCAACGCCATCGAGACCGATTGCGGGCCTATCGGCGTGCTGGTCTGCTACGACAGCGAGTTCCCCGAGCTGTCGCGGCATCTGGCCGATCAGGGCATCAATATCCTGTTCGTGCCGTTTTCCACTGAAGACCGCGCCGGTTATCTACGGGTGCGCTACTCGGCCCATGCCCGGGCAGTGGAAAACCAGATCTATGTGGCCACTTCGGGCAATACGGGCAACCTGCCCCGCGTGCACGCCATGGATCTGCACTATGCGCAGTCAGGCATTTTCACGCCCTGCGATTTCGCGTTCGCGCGCGACGGTATCGCGGCCGACACCACGCCCAACGCCGAGCAGGTGGCAATCGCCGATGTGCGGCTCGACACGTTGCACGAGGCCCGCACGTCGGGCAGCGTGCAAAATATGCTGGATCGTCGCCACGACCTGTATCGCGTGCAGTGGAAGCCGCGTCGCCCCAAGAAAGCCGGCGACAATGCGGCCAAGACCACGACCGGCGCCAAGCCCGGGGCGGCGCGCTCGACGGTCAAGAGCTAGCAATGTCGGGGGCGGGCTATGACCTCGCGCTGGACCAGGCCGCCGAGGCCCTGTCGGCGGCCAAGCGCGTGCTCGTGCTCAGCGGCGCCGGCATCTCGGCTGAATCCGGCGTACCGACGTTTCGCGAAGCCCAGACCGGTCTGTGGGCCCGATATTCGCCGGCCGATCTGGCCTCTCCGGAGGCGTTTGCCAAGGACCCGGAACGGGTCTGGGCCTGGTACCACTGGCGTCGCAGTCTGATTGCGCGCGGCGGGCCCAACGCTGGGCATCACGCCCTGACTGAGATGGCCAATCTGAAGTCGCTGCAAATCGTCACGCAGAACGTCGATGGCCTGCATCAGGCCGCCGGCAGTCGGCGCGTGGCCGAGCTGCACGGCAACATCTGGCGCGAGCGCTGCAGTGCCTGTGATTTTCATCGGCTGGTCCCGATGGCCGAGGCCGAAGGCGATGGGCTGGTGCGTTGCCCCGACTGCGGTGCCCTGCTTCGCCCGGCCATCGTCTGGTTCGGCGAGATGCTACCAGCCACAGCACTTGCCGCCGCCGACGAAGCACTCGCGGCGGCCGACTGCGTCATCGTGGTCGGCACCTCCAACCAGATCTATCCGGCCGCTGCGCTCGTGGATCGTGCCGTGGCCGGCCGTGCACCGGTTGTCGAAATCAATCCTGAAGACACGCCCGTATCTCGTCGGGTGACACATCGTCTGGCCGCCCCGGCCAGCCGCGCCCTGCCGGCACTCGTAGCACATCTGACAACGTAGTCGGCCGGCCGCTTTCTGCATCCGCGCCGGTGCGGTTTGCGTTACATTCAGATATGCGTTCGCGAACACGCCAACCTGCCGTCTATCTATCGAAGTACTGTGCCCGGGTGATCAGCGCGCTGATGATTGGGCTGGTGGCAACGATGGCCCTAGCAGCGCCGGCCGACACGCCCCGGGTGCCCGAGATCTCTCTCGACGGCGCGGTGGGCCCGGCCACGGCCGATTTCGTAGTCGATGCGATCCAGCAGGCCGAGGCCGACGGTGCCCCCGTGATAATCCTGCGAATCGACACGCCCGGCGGACTGTCCACGGCCATGCGCGATATCGTGCAGGCGATCCTGAACTCGACCGTTCCGGTCGTGGGTTATGTCGCCCCGGCCGGTGCCCGGGCGGCCAGCGCCGGCACGTATATTCTGATGGCCACCCACATCGCCGCGATGGCGCCAGCCACCACGCTGGGGGCAGCGACCCCGGTCAATATCGGCGGGGGCAGCAGCCCGGGTCCTTCCGACGACTCACCGTCGAACAAAACGGGCAAGAATAGCGAGCAGTCGGCGGACAAGAATCAAACCAACGTCGACGATGCGGCCCCAGACAACGCCACGCCCGACCTCGGCAACGCCCAGACCGAGCGACGCAAGCAAGTCAACGACGCCGTCGCCTACATCCGCTCGCTGGCCGAGCGGCGCGGGCGTAACGCTGACTGGGCCGAGTCTGCCGTGCGCGATGCGGCGACCCTCACGGCCGAGGCAGCCGAAAAAGACGGCGTGATCGACCTGGTTGCCGACAGCACTCCGGCCCTGCTCGCCGCCCTGAACGGGCGCGCGGTCGAAACCGCTAGCGGCCCGCAGACGCTGGCTACCCGGAACGCCCGAACTCGCTCCGTGGAGCCCGGCTGGCGCACGCGCGTGCTGGCTGCGCTGAGCAATCCGACCGTGGCCTATCTTTTGTTCATGATCGGGCTGGTGGGTCTGGCCGCCGAGGCACTCAATCCCGGCGCTGCCGTGCCGGGCGTGATCGGGGCCATCTGCCTGATCACGGCGTTCTATGCGTTCAACATGATTCCGATCGACCTCACCGGGGCCGCGCTGATCGCGCTCGGCGTATTGCTGGTGGTGGCCGAGGCGTTCGTCCCGAGTTTCGGCGTGCTGGGGCTGGGCGGCGTGGTCGCGCTCTTGTTCGGCTCGCTCATGCTCACCGACACGCCCGGCTATGACGTCTCCACGACCGTCATTCTGACCATCGCGATCGCCGGGTTACTGATTCTGACCACGGCCGCCTGGCAGTTCAGGCGTGCACGCACCACTCGGACCCAAACCGGCCATGAAGGCATGCTCGGCGCACACTGTTCAGCCCGCCATGATTTCGAGCACGACGGACGCGTGTGGCTGCACGGCGAGTCCTGGCGTGCCACGACCGATACCCCGGTCGTCGAAGGCCAGGCGCTCGAAGTGGTATCGATTAACGGCCTGACAGTGCATGTTCGCCCTGTCGCTGAATCCTCGGCGTCATCGCCCAACTGATCCAGTGGAGTCTTCTATGTTGCTCAATATCGTGGTCGCGGTGGTGGTACTGCTCGTGATCTTCGTCTTCGCCTCGATCAAGATCCTGCCGGAATACGAGCGCGGGGTGATGTTCACGCTGGGGCGTAACACCGGTGTGAAAGGGCCGGGGCTGTTTCTGGTGATCCCCGTCATCCAGAAGATGATCAAGATCGATATGCGCGTCACCGTCATGGATGTGCCCACCCAGGACGTGATTTCGCGCGATAACGTCTCGGTCCAGGTCAACGCCGTGGTCTATTTTCGAGTCATCGAGGCACAGAAAGCCGTCGTCGAGGTCGAGAACTACTACGCGGCGGTCAGCCAGCTGGCCCAAACCACCCTGCGCAGCGTGCTCGGCCAGCACGAGCTGGACGATATGCTGGCCGGGCGCGACAAGCTCAACGCGGATATCGAAGACATCTTGGACCGTCAGACCGACGCCTGGGGCATCAAGGTGGCCAACGTCGAGATCAAGCAGGTCGAACTCGACGAGTCCATGACCCGGGCCATCGCTCGTCAAGCCGAGGCCGAGCGTTCGCGACGCGCCAAGATCATCAACGCCGAGGGCGAGCTGCAAGCGGCCGAAAACCTGCGCGAAGCCGCGCATCAACTCGCCCGCGAGCCCCAGGCCCTGCAGCTGCGCTATCTGCAAACGCTTCTGGACATGGGCTCCAACGAAAATGCGACCGTGGTCTTTCCCCTGCCCATGGACCTGATCACACCGTTGATGAAGGCCGCCGAGCGTTTCAACGACGACGGCAAAAACCCGTCTGATACCGCGAACCGGTCCGACTCATGAACGATCGGTGTTGATCGAAAACGGGCGGTCATCGACGCGGGCGACCGCCCGGGCCAGCGTGACCAGCATCGAGGCAGTCGCGCCCCAGATGTGATGCCCCTCGTAGTCGAGGCTGTAGATCCGGTACTCGCGCGCGTCGTGCGTCACGCGGCGGAACCGATACGCCGCATCCGTCAGCGCCTGGGCCAACGGCAGCTCGATGATTGTATCAGCCTCGACGCCGTCGGGAACGATGACGGCCGAGGCTGCGACGCGGGCCACGATCGGCGTGATCGAAAAGCCGGTAACGGTCACGTATCGCGGCAGCTCGCCGAGCACGCGAATCGCCCCGCGATCCAGGCCGATTTCTTCGAAGGCTTCACGACACGCGGCATGTGCAGGCGAGGCATCACGCGGCTCGATGCCACCGCCGGGGAAGCTGATCTGGCCGGCGTGATGCCGAAGCGCAGCGCTGCGCCGAGTCAAAATCACGCTGGGCGCGCGCCCGTCGCGTACGCCGATAAGCACCGCAGCCGCCTTGAGACCCGCGCTGTTGGCGCCGCGACGTGCATCCGCTTCCGGGCGGGCCATCGTCATTGTCACTGCCGCCCGACAGGCCGCCGTCAGACGTTCGACCCAATCATTCACGACGACGGTCTGGAATATGGAGGCCTTATGGGTCTGCTGGGAATCAACGCTCATGCGCGTCGTGCGCTCCTTCGTCGGGCCGGCTGGCTAGGGTCAAGTCACCAGCCTATCGCGACGGGGCCTATGGTGGCGCATGCTGCGTTGACCCTCGCAGGCCCCGCTGCTAGCTTTGCCCACCCTTAGCGTTAAGAGCTTGTCATGGCCAAGACACAGAAGACCTGGAGTCTCAAGGAAATCGACCAGGCACGTGGTGATCAGAAAGGCACGGCTTTCCTGGCGTTCAAGCAGCTCAAGGACAGCTTCGACGAAGGACGCGACTTCTATTATCTGAGCTCGGCCGAGGACGGCGCCGAGATCGAGAAACTGCGTGCCAGCGACCGGATCTATGCCACCACGGTCAACGCGATTCTGCTGACAGAAAATGGCTACTCGGCCGTCGTTGACTACCTCGACGGCTAGGGGCTGTTGCCGTTTCGTAGGCGCGGTGCGCGGGCGCCGAAGCCGATGAGCCAAGCGCCCGGCCATTAACGATGCGTAGGCGATCAGCTGCCCAACACGCTTGCGCAAAATGACTGCGGGGGCGTGCGCTACGTTTCGTCTTGACGCCCTAGTCGATTTGCACGGCGCGCTTGGCGCGGACTCGTACGACACGCCACCCGCCCCTACAGGCGTCGCCATTAAACGACAGCGGCTGGAAAACCCGGCCCGCTTCTTGCACCATAAGCGGCTGTCGCTGGCCGGTCCATTTTTCATGAACGACGCGCGTGATCTCCTGACCCGACTGCCGCTGTGTTTTATGCCCGACGTCGCAGGCGATCTGTCGATGACGGCACAGTACATGACGCGTCATCCGGTCTATATCGTGATCGACGACGGCCATTGCCAGGCTCATGAAGGATTGGCCGAGGCACCGGACGTCACGCTGCGTATTCGCGACGATCACTTGATCAAACTGATGACCGGGCGCATGCGCGGTATCACTGCGTTTCTGACCGGAAAAATCAAGGTCGAAGGCAACTATATCCTGGCTCAGCGCTTGCAGCAGGTCTTCGACCCGAGCCGCATTGTCTGAGCCAAGCCGGGCCGCCCCTTGGTATATCGACCCGGCCGCTCCAGAGGCCGCGGCCGATCGGAATCTGGCCAGTTCGCTGGCGATTGAGCCTGTAGAAGTCCCGCCGCCGCACGGGCTCTATCTCAAGCGGGAGGCTGCGGGCTTGGGCCTGCACCGCGCCGACGGTCCCCGCACTCACCCGTTGACGCTGGATCTGTCGGCGCTTCTGGCCGAACGTATGCGCGGCGCGCGCCAGTCGCCCCTGGCCAAGGCCTGTGGGCTGGCCCGGCCTGCGCCCCAGCACCTATGCGATGCGACGGCCGGTCTGGGGCGTGACAGCGTGGTCGCGGCCTGGCTGGGCGCCGAGGTAACGCCGATAGAGCGCTGTGCGCCGATCTATTGTCTGTTGCTGGATGCCTGGCAGCGCGCCCAGTCTCTGTCGGGTGCGCCGAGCGCTTGGATACAGCGCCTGGCGCGCCCCGAGCCGGTCGATGCAACCACCTGGCTGAGTCAGGCGGTGCCCGGGCGTTTCGATACCATCTATATGGATCCGATGTTTGCCGCCGCGCGGCGAAAAGCACGGCCCCAGAAAGCGCTGGCGTGGCTGGGCGAACTCGCCGGGCCTGATCCGGACGCCGCGGCCTTGCTGGCCGCAGCTCGCCGCGTGGCCGCTACGCGGGTCGTGGTCAAACAGCATGCACGCTCGCAGCCGCTGGCCACGCCCAGTCATCAGATTCAGGCCAAGGCCGTGCGCTTCGACGTGTATCTGACGGGCTTGGGCGTGTCGTCATGAGATAAGG
>DCKU01000024.1 GCA_002320455.1 Salinisphaera sp. UBA1666 | reverse complement strand
CATAAAAAATTGACTAGGGGCGCCCTGCGGCGTTGCGAGTCTTGATCGTGGCACGCCACGGTGCGGCGACTCGCGCCTTGCAGGACACGATTTGCGGTCTCCAACGCGGCGCTCGTATGAAACATCAACAGGCCCTAGCGCGTGGCCCGATGATCGGCCTGCATTTGGCGAAAGTGGTCACACAACGTCTGTTCGACGGGGCGGAACGTCATGCCCAGTGTTTGTCGGATCCGGCGATTATCAAACGCCAGTGGATAGCCCACATTGCGTGATACGAAAGCACGCGGCAGCCCGGAGAACGGGCCCACGAGCCAGATGAGCGGCTTGGGCAGGGTGCGCGTAGGAAACGGGTAGCGTGCGCCGAACTCGGCCCGAAGAATCTGGCCGATTTCGAGCAGGCTGACCGTGCGATTGCTACAGATATGCCGCCCCGATACATCATCTTGCAGGCCGGCGCGCCGATGCGCTTCGGCCACGTCGCGCACGTCAACCACGCCGAACTCCAGCTCGGGCGCACCCAGTTTAAGTGTGCCGTCGACGAACTGGCGCATGGTCGACAGGCTGGCCGAGTCGCTGGCCTGGGTCAGAGACGGGCCCAGGACCAGGCCGGGGTTAATGACCACCAGACGCCACCGCGACTGCGCGTCGGCCATTTCCCACGCCCGTTTTTCGGCGCGTACCTTGGAATAATTGTAGGGCTGATGTGACAGGCTGCTGGTGGTGTTCCAATGCTGCTCGTCAAACGCATCGACGCCGGCCACGTGCATATCGATCGCATCGCCGTAGATCGCCACCACGCTCGACGTCAGCACCACCCGCTGGACGCTGTCGCTGCGATTGGCCGAGCCTAGCACGTTCTCCGTACCGCGCAGGGCCGGCTGCAACAGCTCGGCGTCGGGGTCCTTAATATCGTTGATGATGAACGGTGAGGCGGTGTGAAAGACCACCCCGCAGCCGCCCATGGGCTCGTCGAATGCGCCGTCGTCGAACAGATCGGCCGCAAACAGAACAAGGCGTCCGGGCGCAGACGCGGCGGCTTCTTTCAGATGCCCGACCTTGGCCGTGTTGTCCGGGTCGCGCACGGTGGCATGCACGGTATGCCCGGCTTCGAGCAGCGTGCGTGTCAACCAAGAGCCCAGGTAGCCGTTGGCGCCTGTGACTAGAACCGGTGTGTCGTCCATAGCGTTCACCCTGAGAAGAACAATCCCGTGCATCGAGCCTACGCCCATCGGGCCGAGGCGCGTAGCCTTTCCCTGCGTGGTCAAGTGCGGTTGGCCGATCGGGCCGCGTTGTGGCAAAAGAAAGGGAGGTTGTCTGGGGCGGATATAAATTCTTCTTATAGCCCGAATCGGCCGACAGGTATCGATGCGGGCGCGCTCGGCCGCGATACTTCATCCGCCCTTGTCTTATCGTTTGAAGTGATATGTCCGAGCCCACCGACTCCCCGTCCGCTCGACCCTCGACCGACTGGCGTACCTGGAGTGCGGTCGGTGCGATGGCCCTGTGCGTCGCGATGCTGATTTCGTCAGAGTTCATGCCCGTTAGCCTGCTCACACCCATGGCTGCGGACCTTGCGACCAGCGAAGGCGTGACGGGACAGGCTGTATCGATCTCGGGCCTGTTCGCGGTGCTGACAAGTCTGTTGATCACCCCGCTGGCCGGGCGGTTCGACCGGCGCACCGTTCTTGTCGGGCTTGCCGTCGTGATGCTGGCCTCGCTGGTGTTGATTGCCTTGGCGCCGACCATCGCCGTGCTGATGACGGCGCGTGCCCTGCTGGGTATCACCATCGGCGGCTTCTGGGCATTGGCCACGGCCGTCGTGATGCGTCTTGTGCCCGCCGACCAGGTCGCGCGTGCCCTGGGTGTCGTCTACACCGGTAACGCCTTCGCGACCGCGTTCGCGGCGCCGATCGGCAGCTTCCTGGGCGGGCTGATCGGCTGGCGAGGCGTGTTCTGGGCGTTGGTGCCGCTGGCGCTCATCAATCTGGCTTGGCTGTGGTTGGCCTTGCCGCATCTGCCCTCGAGTGCGGATAGGCGCAGCGTCGGCGACGTGCTGGGGCTGCTCGCGCGGCGCAACGTGGCGTTTGCCATGCTCGGCGTGATGCTCACATTTGGCGGCGCGTTCTGTACGTTCACCTACATGCGCCCGTTTCTCGAAACGTATGGGAGCGTCGACGTGAACCAGCTGTCGCTCCTGCTGCTCGGGCTGGGAATCGCCGGTTTTCCGGGCACGTATGGCACCAGCGCGCTCGCCAATCGCTATTTGTATCGCTTGCTGTGGCTGTTGCCGCTGTTGTTGTCCGGGATGACGCTCATACTGCTCGGCGTAGGGCATGTGCTCTGGGCCACCGGCCTCGCGCTGATCGTATGGGGCGGGCTGAATGCGGCCATACCGGTGGCTTGGTCGACGTGGCTGTCACAGGGGATCAGCGATGAACCCGAAAGCGGGGGCGGCCTGCTGGTCGCTGCCATACAAGCTTCGATCATGACCGGCGGGGCCCTGGGCGGCGCGCTGCTGGATCATCTGTCGATCGCGGCCACGCTGATCGGCGGGGCTGGCCTGCTCGTGTGCGCGGTCGGTGTGACCGGGCGTGCCTCGCGGCTGCAGCCGCCGACCAAGGCCGGCTGACGCGCCGTGGCACGCCGGCACTACTACGACGCGTTGCATACGTTTGCCGTCATCGCCGCGGCCGGCAGCTTTTCGCAGGCGGCCCGCGAGCTGGGTGTGTCGCAGTCGGCGCTCAGCCAATCGATGCGTCAGCTCGAGGACCGACTCAAGCTGCGGTTGCTGGCACGGACCTCCCGCAGCGTGTCACCGACGCCGGCCGGCGAACGTCTTCTGGCCACGCTGGATGCCCGCTTCCAGGATATCGAGGACGAGCTCGACGCGCTGCGCGCCGAGACCGAGCGCCCGGCGGGCACGATTCGGATCACCGCCGTCGATTACGTGGCGCGAACGCTCATCTGGCCGCGGTTGGCCAACGTGTTGCCGAACTATCCCGACCTGGTCGTCGAGGTCGCTGACGATTATTCGCTGACCGATCTGGTGGCCGGGCGTTACGATATTGGCGTGCGTCACGGCGCCGATATTGCGCCTGACATGGTTGCGGCGCCGATTTCCGGCCCGGTGAAGATCCATATCGTCGGCTCGCCAGCGTATTTTCAAACGCGGGGCATACCGCGTACGCGCGCCGACCTGGCCGGACACGTGGCAGTCAATCTGCGTCTGGCCTCGGCCGGCGGCATCTATGCCTGGGAGCTGATCGACGAAGCCGGTGAGACCGTGCCGACGCGCGTGCCAAGCCGTGCCATCTTCAACAATCTATACGGCATCCTCGATGCCGTTCGAGACGGTGCGGGTTTGGGGTTTTTGCCGGACGCGCTGGTGGCCCCGGCCATCGCCCGCGGCGAGCTGCGCACGGTGTTGGATCAGCACGCGCCGTTCTTCGAGCCGCATCATCTGTTCTATCCAAGCCGTCGCCAGAACTCGGCGGCGCTGCAGGTCGTGGTGGCCGCGCTGCGTCGGCGCTAGGGTCTGTTGAGATCTCATACGAGCGCCGCGTTGGAGACCGCAAATCGTGTCCTGCAAGGCGCGAGT
>DCKU01000054.1 GCA_002320455.1 Salinisphaera sp. UBA1666 | reverse complement strand
TCTCGCAATGCTTAAGTGAACGGCGTTACGCTATTTAGCGGGCCTTTTTTTGCTTAGGCGGCCTTGGCGAATGCCAACGCCTGTTCGTCTCCGGTCGCGATGTCGACGGTCACCGTATCGCCGGCTACGAACTCCCCGGCCAGTATCCGCTTGGCCAGCGGGTTCTCGACCAGCGTCTGGATCGAGCGCTTGAGCGGCCGCGCGCCGTAGACCGGGTCGAAGCCGGCCTCGGCCAGCTTGTCCAGGGCCGCGTCGCTGACTTGAAGCACAAGCTCACGCTCGGCCAGACGGGCCTCCAGCTCGCGCATCTGGATCCGCGCAATCTGGCGAATCTCGGTGCGGGCCAGCGGGTGAAAGACCACCGATTCGTCGATGCGGTTGATGAACTCGGGCCGGAAATGCTGCCCAACGACCTCCATGACCGATTCGCGCATGGTGGCGTAGTCGGTATCGCCCAGCTCCTGGATCAGCTGGCTGCCCAGGTTCGAGGTCATCACGATCACGGTGTTGCGAAAATCGACCGTGCGGCCCTGGCCGTCGGTGAGCCGCCCGTCATCCAGCACCTGCAACAACACGTTGAAGACATCGCCGTGGGCTTTTTCGACCTCGTCGAGCAGGATCACCGAGTAGGGCTTGCGCCGCACGGCTTCGGTCAGATAGCCGCCCTGTTCGTAGCCGACATAGCCGGGCGGGGCACCGATGAGCCGGGCCACGGAATGTTTTTCCATGAACTCGGACATATCGATACGCACCATGGCGTCTTCGGTATCGAACAAGAAATGCGCGATCGACTTGCACAGCTCGGTCTTGCCCACGCCCGTGGGGCCCAGAAACAGAAACGAGCCGATCGGCCGGGCCGGGTCCGACAGGCCTGATCTAGAGCGCCGGATCGCATCGGACACCGCTTCGACAGCCTCGTTCTGGCCGATCACGCGCTCGTGCAGGGCTTCTTCCATGCGCAGCAGCTTGTCGCGCTCGGCTTCGAGCATGCGATTGACCGGAATACCCGTCCAGCGTGAGACGATTTCGGCCACTTCTTCGTCGGTCACGTTATCGCGCAACAGCTTGAAGTCCGCCGGTTTGGACGCCTCGGCGGCCTGGGCGGCTTCCAACTCACGCTCCAGACGCGGAATTTTGTCGTACTGGAGCTCGGCCATGCGCTCGTAGTCGGCCGCGCGCTGGGCGGCCTCCAGGTCGCGCTTGGCCTGGTCGAGCTCTTCGCGCTTGTGGGCCGCACCCTCGACGCTGGCTTTTTCGGCTTTCCAGATTTCTTCGAGATCGGAATATTCACGATCGGCCGCTGCGATCTCTTCCTCCAAGCGCTCCAGCCGTGCGCGCGAGCCGTCGTCGGACTCTTTCGACAGCGCCTGTTTCTCGATCTTGAGCTGGATGCGTCGGCGATCGATACGATCCATCTCTTCCGGCTTGGAGTCGATCTCGATACGGATCTTCGAGGCGGCCTCGTCGATCAGGTCGATGGCCTTGTCCGGCAGCTTGCGATCGGTGATGTAGCGCTGCGACAGCTTGGCCGCGGCAATGATCGCGCCGTCGGTGATATCCACGCCGTGGTGCACCTGATAACGGTCCTTCAGGCCTCGCAGGATCGCGATTGTGTCTTCCAAGTCCGGCTCGTCGACCAGGACTTTCTGAAAACGCCGCTCCAGCGCGGCGTCTTTCTCGATGTTCTCGCGATACTCGTTAAGCGTGGTGGCGCCGATGCAGTGCAGCTCGCCGCGGGCCAGGGCCGGCTTGAGCATGTTGCCCGCGTCCATCGAGCCTTCGGTCTTGCCCGCGCCCACCAGCGTATGGATTTCGTCGATGAACAGGATGATGCGGCCTTCCTGCTTCGATAGATCGGACAGCACGCCTTTCAATCGGTCTTCGAACTCGCCGCGATACTTGGCGCCGGCGATCATCGCGGCCAGGTCCAGTACCAGGACCCGCTTGTCGCGCAGCGACTCCGGCACCTCGGAATTGACGATGCGCTGGGCCAGGCCCTCGACGATCGCGGTCTTGCCCACGCCGGGCTCGCCCACGAGGGTCGGGTTGTTCTTGGTGCGGCGCGACAACACCTGGATCACGCGGCGAATCTCTTCGTCGCGGCCGATCACCGGGTCGAGCTTGCCCTGCTCGGCGCGCTCGGTGAGATCGGTGGTGTATTTATCAAGCGCCCCGCGTTGCTCTTCGGCGTTGGCATCCTGCACGCCTTCCCCACCGCGCAGGGTATTGATCTGGGCCTCCAGTTTGTCGCGCGTAGCACCCGCGTTTTTCAGGATCTTGCCGACTTCGGACTTGTCTTCGAGCAGGGCCAGCAGCACCAGCTCGCTGGCGATATAGGCATCGCCTTTCTTCTGCGCCAGCTTGTCGGCCAGATTCAGAACGCGCACCAGCGCCTGGCCGGCGCCAACTTCGCCGGTGGGCTCACCGACGGTCGGCAGGCCGTCAAGTGCCTTGATCACCTGGTTGCGAATCTCGCGCACGGGCAGACCGGCGCCGTCCAGAATCGGACGCACCGTACCGCCTTCGGCGTCTAGCAGTGCAGCCAGCAGGTGAGCCGGCTGTATTTCGTTGTGGTCGCGGCCCACGGCAATGCTCTGGGCATCGGCCAAGGCCTGCTGCAATTTGCTTGTGAGCTTGTCCATTCGCATGTCGAACTATCCTCGTCGCGCCGGGGTCACCGGCCTCAAACCGCTAATGTTCTTTTAATAGGATCAGGCAAGAACATTTCAACCAGCGTTTGAAAGATTATCGCCAGAGGGCTCGAAGGCCGCTGATATACTGGCGCGTTTCGTGTTTCTCAGACGCTGTTCTATCGAGGCCGTTCATGACGAACCCCTACGCCGATCCGGATTTCATGGCAAGCGACGATGCACGCCCGCTACGAATCCTGTCGGAATACATCGAGCCGCGTGCTCGCCTGCTCAACCTGAACGTCCATAACGGATTGATCTTCTGGGGCTCGGCCCGGCTCAAAACGCCGGAAGGCCCGGCCGTCTCGGAGCAGGTGGACTACTACGGCCAGGCCCGCGAGCTGGCCGCGCGCATGATGCGCTGGACCATGGACACCCATGCCGAGTCAGAGCAGTACTATGTCTGTACCGGCGGCGGGCCCGGCATTATGGAAGCCGCCAATCGGGGCGCGGCCGATGTGAACCCGGCCCGCTCCATGGGGCTGAATATCGAACTGCCGCACGAGCAGGGCACCAACGCCTGGGTTCATGAAGACCTCAACTTCGACTTCCACTATTTCTTCATGCGGAAGTTCTGGTTCATGAACATCGCCAAGGCGTTGATCATCTTCCCCGGCGGCTTCGGCACTATGGACGAGCTGTTCGAGATGCTCACGCTGATCCAGACCGGCAAGCAGCCGCGGATTCCGGTGGTGCTTTATGGCAAAGCGTTCTGGGAGCGGTTGATCGATTTCTCGGTCTTCGCCGAGCACGGCTTGATCAGTGACGGAGATCTGGATCTGTTCTATCAGGCCGAAGATGTCGACGATGCCTACGGCTTTCTCACCGAAGCCCTGGACGACTGCCCGGTCGAGACCAAGCGACGCCGAGTCGCGCGTTAACGACCGACGAGCCGGTGCCGCCGGCCCGGCATGATGGCGGCGCGCAGCAGCCGGGCGCGCTGGTGGCGCGGCTGGCCACACCAGTCACGATAGTCGTCGATATCACGCATGCGCGGGCCTTCGATACGGGCCAGGCCAAGCCGCCGCATGGCCTGGCGGGTTTGCCGGGCGACCCGCGGCGTGCTCCAGGCCACGCCGCGAAACATCCCGGCCGGCGTGTCCCGGCCGCCGATGGTCCAATAGCCGCCGTCGTCGGTGGGCGCCACGACGCAGGCCGCGCCCTCGGCGGCCTGTTCAAGCAGGTCGGCCATCCGGCCGCCGTGAAGATCGGGCTGGTCGGTGCCGACCACGAGTGCCGCACCGTCGGCGCGCTGGGCCTGGCGCAACGCGTGATGCATACGACGGCCGAGATCCCCGCGCGCCTGGCGGCGGAGCCGACAGCCATAGGCTCGGGCCAAGTGTTTGAAAAACGGGTGGCACGTGTTGGGGGCCACGGCGAGAACGACTGATCCCGGGGCCAGTCGCGTCGCCTGCGCCACGACCTGTTCGGTCATCGCCTGGTAGCAGCGTGTCGCTAGAGGATGCCCCATCCGACGGGCCAGTCGTGTCTTGCATCGGCCCGGCTGCGGGGCTTTGGCGAATACGATGAGCGTCGTCGGTGGCAGGGATCCGGACATGAGGTATCCGCCAGGGGTTGGCAACACGGACAAGGCTGCTATCATACGCAGCTCGTTGGCCAAGCGGTCGACGTTTCCGGGGCCGTAGCTCAGTTGGGAGAGCGTCGCGTTCGCAATGCGAAGGTCGGCGGTTCGATTCCGCCCGGCTCCACCAGATCCGAAAAGGATCAGGCGTCTGCCTGGTCCTTTTTTTATGTCTCATACAAATGGCGCAATGACACAGCGCGCCGGTCTGCGTAACTTTGCTCGCCGGTCGAGCAAATTTTCATTGGGGCCCATGACGACACCACGCGATCCGCATGATTTGGCGATCTATGTTGCGTGGCTGTCGTATATCGGCGGGCATACGCAGGCAGAAATCGCGGAGCGTCTGTCGCTGTCGCGCGCAAAGGTCCATCGTTTAATCAGCGAGGCCCACGAGGCCGGCTTCGTTCATGTCTTTATTGACCGCTC
The DNA here is from genome assembly GCA_002320455.1 of Salinisphaera sp. UBA1666. GTDB lineage: Bacteria > Pseudomonadota > Gammaproteobacteria > Nevskiales > Salinisphaeraceae > Salinisphaera. The sequence continues at coordinate 3,503 of DCKU01000054.1, read as the reverse complement.
GCCTCAGGCATTGGTGGATCAAGAAGATCGCTTGGCCCGCGCTTACAGCCTATCTCAGTGCCTACTCGTGCCCGATGTCGCAGCCCCGGGCGAGCCGGCGGGTAATACAGTGGCTATCGGCGCGGCCGCGGCGCGTTACGTACAAAAACGGCTGGCCGCGGGTGATGTTCGATCTCTGGGGGTCTCGTGGGGCCGCTCGCTGGCAGAAATGACGCGCCAGTTGCCGCGCGAGAGTTATCCGTCGCTTTCGATCGTCTCGCTCATGGGCAGTTTGACCCAACAGGCTGCTATCAATCCGTTCGACGTAGTGTATCGCCTGGCCGAGATCACGGGCGGGCAGGGGTTTTTTGTGCCTGTGCCGTTCATAGCCGACAGCGTGGCCGATCGCGATGTATTACTGGCCCAGCGCAGCGTGGTCGACGCGTTGACGCGGGCCCGGGCGGTTGATCTATGTGTGGTCGGTATCGCCGCGATGAAGCCGGACCAGCCGATCTTTCGCAGCGAGCGGGGGCTGTTGCCCGCCGGCGCACGTGATGAGTTAGTGGCACACGGATGCGTGGCCGAAATCGTTGGCCATTTTCTGAATGCCGATGGCGGCCTGGTCGATCATCCGATTAACCGCCGGACCATCGGCCTGTCGTTCGCCGAGCTGGCCGAGCGCGATGTGATGGCTGTGGTAGGCGGTGCAGACAAGGCGCCGGCGATACGCGCTGTACTCAAGAGCGGCCTGGTCAACCGTCTGATCATCGACGCGCCGGCCGCCAACGCATTGGAACAGCAAGACGCGGTGGCCGCGTCGTGAACGATCCACGCCAGGCCATGGTCGACGCCATGCAGGCGCTTGTTCGTTTAGGGCTGAATCGCGGCGCCTCGGGAAATATCAGCGTTCGTGGCGACTGCCAGGCACGCGCCGGGCTCTGGATCACGCCCTCCGGTATTCCGCCGGCCGAGTTGTCGGCTGCCGATATGGTGCATATCGATCACGCCGGTACCGTGACCGGCCCGTGGAATCCGTCCAGCGAGTGGCGTTTTCATCGCGACGTACTGGCCGCTCGGCCCGAACTTCGTGCCGTGGTCCATACCCATGCTGTGCATGCCACAGCACTGGCCATGTGTGGCCGGGCGATACCGGCCGCGCATTACATGGTCGCCGCGGCCGGCGGACAGTCTGTGCCCTGTGCGCCGTATGCCACATTTGGCAGTCAAGCGCTGTCGACGGCCATCGTGGATACGCTCGGGGCCACGTTACGCGCGTGTCTGATGGCCAATCACGGCATGCTGGCCGCGCACGAGACGTTGGCCAAGGCCGTATGGCTGGCCGAGGAAATCGAAACGCTGGCACATCAATACGTGCTGGCCTGCCAGGTCGGCCAGCCACAGCTTCTCGACGCGGCTGCTATGCAGGCCGTGCACGAGCGCTTTGCCGGTTATGGGCCCGGCGCGCGACACGAAGAGCCGCTATCGTGACGGCGGGTTTCAAGCATGTCTTAGACGTATTGCCGATAGGTTCATGGGCCAACCAAATTTACGTTAGTGGCACGTCGACGGATAACACCCGCGTCGAGCGAGCGATGTTGAAAGCAACGAACCGCTCGGTCGTCGCGTTCGCGGCTCGTGATACGTGTCGAAGCGCATCACAAAATGCCCACGGGCAGGGTGGATGCACCGTGGTGCAGCGAAGGGGACATCGACACGCGTCGGCTGTCATCGAAAAAACTAGCCAATGAGGAGCACATCGTGACAACGCACGATTTAAAGGGGGAGCTTGCACGGCCTGTACAGGCCAGCAAGGTATCGGTTCCAGTCTGGATGGCAGGCCTGGTGTTCGTTGGATTCAGCGCGGCGGCAATAGCTCAGACGCCAACCGCCGATAAGAGCGGCGCTGATAACGCCGATACGCAGGACGCATTGACGTTTCCGGAAATGTTCAAGCGCGAGGTGGTCACCGGCTCGGAAATCCATGGCCGCGTGGGTATTTATGATTTCCGTCGCTGGGGCGATACGAACCAGCCTTACCCCGGCCAGCCTGCAACCGACGACAAGTTCAATAACGAGAATACCAACTACGGCGCCCAGATCGGCATCCAGACCGGCCGAATCTATGGGTTTTCGGCCGGCGCAGAGTTCGTCTATTCCGGTGGCTTCTACGGCGACAACGATGCCGGCACACGGCTGAACTGCGTGTTGGCCTGTGGTGACGAAATCTCTCAGATCACCCAGGGCTATCTGCAATTCAATTCCTACGGCGCACAGATTCGCGCCGGGCGCCAGCTGCTCAACACGCCGCTGGCCGCGTCCGACCAGTTCACGTTCAAGCCACGGTCGTTCTCCGGGGTCAGCGCGACCATTCGTCCGTTGCAGACTGCGCGACGGCTACAGTATTCGCCGGGCGATCTGGCCGAAGGCGACGCTACCGAGCCCAGTACGTTCGGCCCCCAGGTCACGCGATCGCGCATCGCCGACAACCAGAACTACGAAACCGATCAGTATCTGCCGTTTGCCATGGGCGCCGAGACCATGGACATCCCCGAGTGGCAGCTGGTGGGCGCCAAGATCGATCGTTTTGCCTCGCGCTTCAATAACACGAATTATCGGTCCGATAACCGTTACTTCACCGACGTGGCCGGTTTCTGGATGGTGGGCACAACCTTCCGCCACGTCTTCGATCAGGGCCAGGTCATCGGTCAGTATTATCACTACCGCTTTCAACAGACCGTGTCGTCAGACTACGGCGAGATCGGTTACATGGCGCCTGCGTTTGGAGAGGGCAGTTCCCAGTGGGCGCCCTATGTACGGGCCCAGGCGTCAGCGTCCTATAACGCCGACGAGCAACGCATTCCCCAGGGCATCGACAACCAGATCTACGGCTTGAAAGTGGGTGTGAGTTCGTCTGATCTGGGGTTCGCCGTGTTCGGCACGTACTCGCCGGTCAACGAAGGCTCGTTCAATAACGGCCAGACGCTGAACCCCTATACCGACCTGTCAGGCGTGTTCTATACCGACACCATGAACAACGGCATTCAGAACTTCGGCCCGGGCTGGGGCGCCGGCGTGCGTTTCGACTTCACGCCGAGTGACAACCTGGCGATGTATGCCCGCTACGTCAAATACAAGGCCGAATTCGGTCACTATCACGACTTCTACTTCACGGGCGGCCCCAACAACCAGATCACCGACGACTCGTTCACCGGCAACCTTGTACGCGATCAGTACAGCGACGGTATTGGTATCGGTCTCACCTATGATCTGGGCGGCGTCTGGAAGCAGCTGGCCGGGCTCAAGATCAATAACAACCTGGGCATTACGCGCTACGACGAGAACGCACCGGATTTCTACGACAACCGGCTGCGTTTCTTCTACCAGTTTTAGGGCCTGTTGAGGTTTCATACGAGCGCCGCGTTGGAGACCGCAAATCGTGTCCTGCAAGGCGCGAGTCGCCGCACCGTGGCGTGCCACGATCAAGACTCGCAACGCCGCAGGGCGCCCCTAGTCAATTTTTTATG
>DCKU01000170.1 GCA_002320455.1 Salinisphaera sp. UBA1666 | reverse complement strand
CAAGCGCTGTTTTGCGGCAATCCAGCGTTCTAGCACGCTTGCGCAGAATGACTGCGCAGCGCGCGCTACGCCTCGTCTTGCCGCAAAACAGCGCTTGGCGCGGACTCGCATGAAACCTCAACAGGCCCTAGAAACAGGCCCTGGGCAGGCGGCCAAGACATTAAGCCAATGACCTTCTAAGAGCGCATACGCCAAGCCGCCGCCAGGGACAACAGACAGCCGCCGGCCATGTAAGCGGCCACCGGCCACCAGGCGCCGCCGGTGATATCCACCAGGGCGACAGCGATAAACGGCGTGAAGCCGCCCCCGATCACGCTGGCCACCTGATAGCCCACGCCGGCGCCGCTGTAGCGATAGTCGGCGCCGAACAGCTCGGCGAAGACCGGCTGCTGTACCGAGACCACCATATCGTGGGTGATGTTGGCCAAGAGCAGGGCGAACACCACGATCCAGACCGTGGCCCCGGCGGACAGCGCCATGAAGAAAGGAAAGGCCGCGACCACGCCCAGCGTGGCCCCCGTCATATACACCCGGCGGCGCCCGATATGATCCGCACACCAGGCAAACAAGGGGATGGTGAGGCAGCTGATTGCCCCCACGGCCATACCGATGTTGAGAAACAGCGCGCGGTCCAGGCCGAGATACGCCGTGGAATAGTTCAGCGCGAAGGTGGTCACGATATACATCGTCAGCAGCTCGGCCAGGCGCAGGGCGATGATCTGGCCGAAGGCGCCGGGGTGGCGGCTGAGGGCGCGCACTACGGGCAGCCGGGCCGGGCGGTCGTCGGCGTTCTCGACCTGGGCCACGAAGTCGGGTGACTCGGCCAGCCGGGCCCGCACGCGATACGCGATAGCCACCAGCACCAGCGTGAAGACAAACGGCAGCCGCCAGCCCCAGCCGGCAAAGGCAGCCTCCGAGAGCAGCCCGCTCAAGAGCGCCACGGCGCCGGTGGCCAACAAAAGGCCCACGCCGTAGCCCACCTGTACGCCGCTGCTGTAGAAGGCGCGGCGATGGGCCGGGGCGCTCTCCACGGCCATCAGCGCAGCACCGCCCCATTCGCCGCCGACCGCAAACCCCTGAATGGCCCGCAGGGCCACGAGCAGAACCGGTGCGGCGATGCCGATCTGGTTATAGGTGGGCAGCAGGCCAATCAGCGCGGTGGCGCCGCCCATCAGAAACACCGTCAGCATGAGCATGCGCTTGCGGCCAAGCGTATCGCCAAAGTGGCCGAACACCACGCCGCCCAGCGGCCGGAACAGGAAACCCACGCCGAACGTCGCAAACGCGGCCAGCGTGCCGACCGCCGGATTGGCCGACGGAAAGAACTGCGTATTGAAGATGAGCGCGGCGACGATGCCGTAGAGCAAGAAGTCGTACCAATCGACGACCGCGCCCAGAAACGCAGCCAGTGCGGCGCGGCGGGCTTGGTGGGCGGGCTGCATGTCGGGCATGACGTTCCGTGCCGATAAAATCGCGTATCGCATCCAGCGACAAGGCCGCGCAGTATACTGGCTGCTATGCCCTGGTCACCGCGAGATTTTGCCAAGTCTGTGTCGTCGCCGGCGCTCGGCCGGGCGGCCGCGCCGGTCTACGAGCGGCTGCGCGGCTGGATTGTAGATACCGTGGCCACGCGCCAGGATTTCGGTATCGACTATGACGCGCCCGTAGGCGATACCGGCCTGTTCGGCCCGGACTCGGTGACCTGGAAGATCCATGCCGATTTTCCGGGCATGATGGCCGGCGGTATCGCAGCCCTCATGCTCCAGACGCTACACCCCAGAGCGCTGGCCGGCGTATGGGATCATTCGCGGTTCCGCTCGGATGCCCTGGGCCGGCTGCGCAACACGACGATGTTCGTGGCCGCCACCACCTATGCGCCCACCCACCACGCCGAGCGCATCATCGATATCGTCGATCGCATGCATGCGCGGGTGACCGGGACCACCCCCGAGGGCGAGCCCTACGACGCCCGCGATCCGCATCTTTTGACCTGGGTGCACTGCACCGAGATGGCGATGTTTTTGGAAGGCTACAAGCGCTATCGCCGGGCCGATCTGTCGCGCCAGATCGAGGATGCGTATTTTCGGGAAACCAAGATCATCGCCGAAAAACTCGGTGCCCGCGACGTGCCCGGCTCGAAACAAGAAATGGCCGATTATTTCGTGGCGATCCAGCCCGAGCTGCGTTTTGATCAGCGCTCTCGCGATACCCTCGCGGTGCTCGACGCCATGGCGTTGCCGATTCCGGTCGCCGGGGTCTCACGCCGTATGTTTCTCGGCGCGGGTGCGGCCTTGCTGCCTGAATGGGCGCGGTTGCATATGCAGCGCTCTTATCGCCAGCGATGGGTTGATCGCGGTGCCGCCGAGTCGCTGTCGCGCATTGGCCCGGTCATCCGCGCGGCCATGTCGGAAGGCGTGGGCGTGCGTTCGGCCGCACGCTGTGGCGCCTCGCGTGACTGCTTGAACTTCGATTAGTCGAGCCGCGATAAATCCGGCCGCGGGCGAATATAGGGCGCCGGGTCAACCGCGCCGCCCAGGCTGTAGATCCCAAAGTGTAGATGGGGCGCTCCACCGGCTGCGTTGCCGGTCGCACCGACCCGGCCGATAACGTCGCCGACCTTGACGCGGGCGCCGTCGGCCGTAGTAAATGCCGACAGATGCGCATAGTAATAGCGCGGGCGGGTCAGCCCGGCCGACAAGAAGATCGCCTTGCCACCGAGCCCGCCGCTGCGTTGATGCACACGTCCGTCGACAACGGCCGTGACCGGCGTGCCGGCATCGGCAAAGATATCCACGCCTTGATGACGCCGCGCGCCGCCGTCGCGCGCCGCGCCGAAGCCGCCGCCGATATCGTAGGCGTGTGCGCCGACGACCGGCATGCCCAGCTGCCCGCCAACGCGCACCTGCAGCGTGCCCGCGAACGCTTCGAACAATCGCGGCTGAATTACGAATCGATAACGGGCCGGCTGATCCACGTCCAGCGAGTGGATCTGGTCATCGGCCGTGATCGAGGCCCGGTAGTGCCAGTCGTCATCGGCGCCGGAGCGCTGTTCCAGACTGGCGAAAACCGGGCCGGCGCCGGCGCGCGGCGTTAGCCGCCAGGCGATCGTTTGCCCGGGGGCTACGTCGAGCGTGTAGACGCCTGCCCGCGTTTCGGTGGCGGAGAACTCCAGTCGCAGCGGGGCGCGCCCCAGCGCTGATTGCGCGCGGGCCGTCTCGGGCGCCTTGTCCCAGGCGCGGACCGCGGGTGCATCGGCCAGGCCGGCCAGTTTGAGGCGCCGCATATAAAGCTGGCGATCCGACCAGCCAAGGAGCTCGTGGGCGACCCACGTGGCTGCGGCCGAAGCGCTGTCCCAAGCCGCGCGGCGCCAGCTGGGTTGTGCCCAGACTGCGGCAATAAGCACGCCCAGCAGAACAAGCTCCAGCGCTATGCGGCGCTTGGCCGATGAAGCGCGCTGACGGCGGTCGTGGCCGGTATCTGTCATGTCTTTAAGACACCGCCGGGCGCGAATGGTTTAGCGCATCGCGATTTAATGACGCTTTTATGGCAGCGCCGTCGGAAAGCCCCGCAGACAGGCGATCAAGAACGCGCGCCGGGCGAAAACTCTTGATTCAGCCCGATATTCGACGGTCTTGGTGATGACATCGGGCTGTTACAAAAATGTAACAAAAGCCGATTACAGTGCGCTCGTGTTCCAGGGAGACGCATTTAGAGGATAACGATGCCCACGACACGACGTATTGGCCTTGGCGCCTTCGGCGCGCTCGGTTTAACCGCGCTTTTCGCAACGCCCGGCCTTGCAGAAGCGGCGCCGGCGGAGGGCTGCGATACGCGCAGCGGTGCCGGCGGTCAGCGCGTCACCCTCTATATCGACCAGAATACCAAGCAGATTCTGGCCGAGCCAGGTGCCAATCGTGTGCGCCTGGGTGAGTTCGAGATGGTCGATCCCTGTGCCGATCGAGCTGCCGCTGCAGGCCGCGGGCTGACCACCGAAGAGCCGGCTTCTTTGGCGACTGCGCCGGCCGAGACGCTGGACAAAACGCGGACGACGGCGAAGTCCAGCCTTGGCATCGACGACCGCCCGGCCACCCTGGTTCTGACCGATGAAAGCCACTCCTTCGAGGTTGGCCTGTCTGGACGTCTGCACGCCGACTACAACTACGAAAATCCCAACGACTACGTCGAGCGCGACAGCGGCGCCGAGCAGAACGCGGCCACCGGCACCGAGATTCGTCGGGCGCGTATCGGCGTCGAGGGCACGTTTGGCGATGACCTGGGCTTCATGCTCGAAAGCGACTTTGCCGACAACGAAGTCGGCATCAAGGACGCTTTTCTGGTCTATAGCGGCGTCGACCCGCTCGAATTCACGCTGGGCCAGCAAAAGCAGGCCATCAGCATGGAGCTACAGGAAAGCTCCAACGACATCATGTTTACCGAGCGCTCGCTCGTGAACTCGTTGACGGGGCCGCTGTTCGATCGCGCGATCGGCGCTAATCTTAAAGGCTCGGGCCACGACTGGTCGGCCCAGATCGGCGCCTATGGCGATACCATTGAGCCCAACGGCGACCGCGAACAGGCCACCGAAGGTTACGGCGCCAGCACTCGTCTGACCTGGGCGCCGATCAACAGCGAGGATTACGTCATCCACCTGGGTAGCTTTGCCGGCCTGCGTGAGTCGGCCGAGGACAACGGGGTGCTCGATGGTTCCCCGCGCTACAGCTACGAAACCACGCACATGTCCAACGCACGGTTCTTGAATACCGGCACTATCGAGAATTTCGATCGCGTCTATATGGGCGGTCTGGAGTTTGCCGCCATGGCCGGGCCGTACTCGATTCAGAGTGAGTACGTCGTGACCCAGACCGATCGCAGCCAAGGCCTCTCGGATCTCAACTACGACGCCGGCTATGTCCAGCTGGGCTGGACGCTGACCGGCGAGTCGCGGGTCTATCGCGGCAGCGACGGCGAGTTCAAGGGGCTACGGCCCGACGAGCCGTTCGACCTCAAGGCCGGCACCTATGGCGCGGTCGAGCTCGCCGGGCGTTTCGATTATGCCGACCTGAACGATGCCGACGTCCAGGGCGGTGAAGGCACGCGCGCTACCGCCGCCTTGAACTGGTATCTCAACCGCCACGTTCGCCTGATGGCCGATTACAGTCGGGTCATCAACACCCAGGCCTCGCCGCTGGTCACCCAGAACGGCGGCAGCGTCGACGGCGCGGATATCTTCACCTTCCGGACACAATGGGCCTTCTGATACCGCGTTAGCGCTGCCTCCGTCCGCCGGGCCGATTATTCGGCCCGGCTTTTTTATGTACGGTCGACGCACGTCGTCGGGAGACCAGTGTCCGGCCGGGAGGCCCTGGTACGCCTACAAGCCGGGCGTAGCGGGTCATGTGGCGTCGTTTCAAGACGCCGTACCGCATCGCCCACGGTGACTGTTCCGGTCACTGGATGACCCACGCTCCGACGTGATCAGCGCTGTGTTGCCCGTAGATATCGTGTCGAGGCGATATCTACGCTTGCTCGAGCGAAGCGCTCCAGCGCTGACGACGACAGAGCCTGCTTGATACGGGCTCGGCGGCTCTACCGGTTACAGCGCTCGCCACGTGATCGCGTCGTACGCGCCTGTCGTCGTCGGTCTAGCGTGCTGAATTAAACGAGACCGCCGGTGGCCGGCCCGGCCACCACAGCCCGGGCAAGCCGAGCTGGCGGGCACGGCGGCGCGGCCGTACGTTGAAATACAGCGCGCCAGGGAAGGGGGCACAAAAAAGCCCGCCGCGGATGCGACGGGCTTGGCGCGACTCAGCGTGCGACACGCATCGCACGCGAGGTCGATGCCGGGCTATTGCTAGGCCGGGTTGGTCTGGCTAACGCCTTCTTCACCCGAGGCCACACGGCGCTGATCGGCGCCGACATAGGTCGCCGAGTGGCCGTCCAGGCCCCGCAGCTCGACCGCGATGTTGCGCTCCGGCGCACCGTCCACGAAGTGGTTGATGTCCTCGCGGATATCCGGATCCACGAACTTAGCGTTGGTGGCATCCACGATCAGGTGCCCGCCTTCGGGAATCTCCTGCAGATAGCCTCGCAGCTCCTGACGGTTCAGGAAGGACACTTCACTGCCCATGCGCAGTAGCCCATGGTCGCCGTTCTTCGTGAACGACAGGGCGGTGTGATAGTGCGACTGGATCAGGAAATACACCGCCACCACGATGCCCGACAGCACGCCGATCAACAGATCGGTCATGAGGATCATGACGATGGTTGTGGCAAACGGCAGGAAGCGCTTCATGCCGGCGCTGTACTGGGCAGCGATCAGGCTCGGCCGTGCCAGCTTATACCCCGTGAACAGCAGGATTGCGGCCAGAGAAGCCAGCGGGATCGCCTCGAGCATGTACGAGAAGAACGCGATCGAAACCAGCAGCAGAATGCCGTGAATGAACGCCGACAGCCGCGTGCGACCGCCCGACTGCACGTTGGCCGAACTACGCACGATGACTGCCGTCATCGGCAGACCGCCGATCGAGCCGGCTACCAAGTTGCCCAGCCCCTGGGCCTTCAACTCGCGGTGAGTGGGCGATTTACGGCCCAGCGGGTCCATTTCGTCGACGGCCTCAACCGAGAGCAGCGTCTCCAGGCTGGCCACCAGTGCCAGCGTGATCGCCGAGATATAGATCCCCGGGACCAGCATCATGCTGAAGTCCGGCAGCTGGAGCTGATTGAACAGCGACACCGGCCCGGAGATACCCGGCAGGTTGACGTACTGGTTGCCGTCCAGGGCCATGCCCGAGCCGGCGAACACGAACGACAGCAGCATGCCGGCGACCACGGCCACGAGCGGCGGCGGTACGGCGTTGACGAAGGGAATCTTCTTGAACAGCCCGATTTCAAAAGCGATCAGGATCGCCAGGCCGACCACCGTGATGAGAATCGCCAGCGGCGCGATCCCTTCCAGCAGCGGCCCGGGCGTGGTCAGCCCGGCATCGGTCTTCGAGCCGTGGCCAAGAGCCAGCGGAATCTGGGTCCCGATCAGAATCAGGCCGATACCGGCGAGCATGCCCTTGATCACGCCGTTGGGCACGAACGCGCCGATAATGCCCAGGCGCAGAAGACCCAGGATGATCTGGATGACGCCGGCCAGAACGGTGGCCATGAGCAGGCCGTCGAAACCGTACTGGTGAATCACACCCAGCACGATTGCCGTGAGGCCGGCGGCCGGCCCGGATACCGACAGCTGCGAGCCGCTGGCCAGGGAGACCACCAGGCCACCGATCATGCCCGTGATCAGGCCCGACAGCGGCGGCGCGCCGGAGGCGATCGCGATCCCCAGACACAGCGGGATCGCAACGAAGAACACCACGATACCGGCGCGCAGATCGCGGCCGAAGTACCGGGTGTCTATGAACGAGGTTTCATTCGACATGTTGGCGTATCAATCTCTTCGGTTAACGAATGACGGTCGACGGATCGGCCGAATCAGGCCGCCGCGGCTTGGCCGGGCGCGACTTCACAAACGAAGTCCAAATGCCCTCGGTCCAGCGCATAAACCAGGCCCAACACCGTGGGCGGCTGCTCGGCGTTCTTGATCAGGTCCAGGCCGGCCAGTTTGTTGACCTGCGCCTCGACGTTGCGCCGCACCATGTCGTTGACGCGGGCCTTGTCGTCCGGCCCCGTCAGCGCATCCTTGGACTGCTCGTAAAGCGCAACCAGTGGCTTGAGGTGCGCATCGACATGCGACATGCCGCTGGGCTTGCCGGCACAGGCCGCACCTACGCCGCCGCAGCCCTCGTGGCCACAGACCACGATATAGGGCACCTTGAGCGCGCTCACCGCATATTCCAGCGCCGACATGAAGCCGGCTTCTTCCGTGGCCGCGATATTAGCCACATTACGATGCACGAACAGATCACCCGGCGAGGCGTTGCAGAGCTGCTCGGCCGGCACACGGGAATCCGAGCAGCCCAGCCAGAGCGCTTCCGGCGACTGGCCTTTATCCAGTCGAGCGAAGAATTCGGGGTCGCGTTCCTGCATCGTCGCCAGCCAGGCCTGATTCTCCAGCAGCAATCGTTCCTTGAATTGCATGGGATCACCTTTTTTAAAAGTACGAAGTCTGCGTCGGCTCGCAGTCGTTACGCGGTTCGCACCACATCGCCGACGGAGTCATATGGGCCAGCGATGATCTGTGACAAACAAACGTATTGTTATCATATTGCACGCGACCGGCCGCCCCTGACAACTATGACGAACGCTCATTCAAACGCAATAAAAACTGCATAATGAATCATTTATCGAATTTCGTCGGCGTACGATCGCTTGCCGGAGCCTATCGATGTTGACCGCTCGAGACGCTTGTAAGGCCGACGCCCCAAAGATTCTGGCGCTCATCCAGGCCCTGGCGGACTACGAGCACGCCGCCCATGACGTCACGGCCGGAATTGAAGACATCCGGGCGAGGTTGTTCGGTCCAACGGCGAGTGTGGCGGCGCTCATGTTCGAGCACGCCCGGGAAACGGTCGGATTTGCCGTTTATTTCCACAACTTTTCAACCTGGCTAGGCCGTCATGGCCTGTTTCTCGAGGATCTCTACATCGAGCCGGGCTATCGTCGTCGGGGGTTCGGTCGGGCGGCTATGCGGCTATTGGCCGAGCGGGCGCTCGACCTGGATTGTGCGCGTTTCGAGTGGAACGTACTGAACTGGAACACGCCGGCCATCGAGCTCTACGAAGCGATCGGTGCAAGGGCTCAGACAGAATGGATCGGCTATCGGCTCGAGGGCGATGCCCTGCGTCGATTTGTCGCAGCGGGTTAGGGGCGTTCCCGGCAATGGGCGCGTTGGGGGCGGGCTCAGTCGGGGCGCGGGGCTTCGTAGGCTTCGCCGCTGACTGCGTTGTTCGGCGTGAGTGTTGTGCCCATTGAGGCCAGCATGATGGCGCCGACCGCCAGCCACTGCCACAGAGACAACGCCTGTCCGAGCAGCACCAGCCCCGAGAGCGCGCCGAAGGCTGGCTCCAGGCTCATGAGTGTTCCAAACGTGGCTCGTGGCAGGCGCGGTAGGGCAATCATCTCGAGCGTGTACGGCAGGGCCGTCGATAATACGGCGACGAGCGCGCCCACGGCGATGACCGACGGCGCGAGCAGGGCCGAGCCGGCCGACACGACCCCGATCGGCGCGATGACGATCGCTGCGACACCGATGCCCAGCACGGCGCTCTGCAATCCGTGGGCCGCACCCGCGCGTTGGCCGAACACGATATACAACGCCCAGCAGACACCGGCGCCGAGTGCGAACACGATGCCGAGCGGATCGAGCGGCCCGGCGAGGCCATCGCGTGGCCACAGGAGTACGCCTAACCCGACGGCTGCGATGAAGATCCAAACAGCATCAAGCAAGCGACGTGAAGAGAGCGTTGCGACCAACAGCGGCCCCGTGAACTCCAGCGCGACGGCAATGCCCAGCGGAATCCGAGCCAATGCCTCGTAGAGCAAGAAGTTCATGGTGCCCAGAACCACGCCATAAATGACGATGGTGCGCCAGGCGCCGGGCGTTACCGTGAAGCGCCACGGACGAAACACCGCCGTGAGCATCAACGCCGCGAGAATCAGACGAATCGATGTCGCACCCGCCGGGCCCACGGCGTCAAACAGCCCGTGGGCGATCGCGGCGCCGCTTTGAATCGCACTCATCGAGACCAGCAGCAGTGCCACCGGTCCCAGACGTTGGCTAATTGAACGCGAGATTGGTGTCACAGGCGCCCGCTCATTAGATGATCAATACAAGCTGTCGAATGGCCAGGTCGAGTGCGACCGAGCGTTCGCGACATATTGTATAGGCTCTACCCATGCTTTTTTAGTGAGCACGACGGGGTAAGCAACCAGAGTTCAAATTAAAAGCGCTTGCAGAATAAGTCTTTTCCACGGCGGCGTTCGTACCGTCACGAGCCGACTCGAAAAACGGTAGGCGGATCGGTAAAGAGACGCCATGTGACCATTGTCTTGCACGCCTGGCCTGACAAGACAGCGAGAATTCTCGACGTTGAGTTCAATCTGTCCACGATCGATTCAGGAGGTTTTTATGACCGGGTTTAACGGCCGCTGTGCCTGCGGCGCGATTGTCTTCACGATTACCGGGCCCGTCGGCGACGTCGTGGCCTGTCATTGCCGGACCTGTCGGCGCGCCTCCGGATTTGTCTGGGCGGCGGTGGAATGTGCTGACCGGGATCTGTCGATCAGTGGCGATACGCTGGCCTGGTGGGCCTCTTCCGAACAGGCGAGCCGAGGATTCTGTGCCGCTTGTGGGTCCAGCCTGTTTTTCAAACTGCATGAGACCGGGCGTACCTCGGTAGCCCCCGGCGTGATCGATACGCCGCTCACGCGTACCGTGGCCCGGCATATCTTTTGCGCCGAAGCAGGCGACTACTACCGGCTAGCCGACGACGTGCCGCAGCACGCCGCCGGCGGCGCTGCATAGCCCGAGAGCGACCAGCATCAGCGTGGCGCTAAATGACGTAGCCCAGAGTGTTGTGTATAGACCGGATCGCGGTCAGGCGACGCCTAGGCGTGAACAGCGTTGCCGCGTCGGCGGTTTGTAGGGCTTCCTGTTTTTTGTATATTTATACAGTCAACCAAGCGAGCTTCGATATGAGCGATATCAAGAACCCGGACAACGAGCCCGATAACAGCAATCTGGAAAAAGCCCCGAAGAACTGGACGACCGGCGACGAAGCCATGACCGGCGCCCAGGCCTCGTATCTGCAGACGCTGTGTGAAGAGGCCGGCGAGGCCTTTGACGAGAACATGACCAAGGCCGATGCATCGAAGAAGATCGACGAGGTGCAGAACAAGACCGGTCGCGGCGAAGACAGCTCGGGAAGCTCTGCATAACCTCTCGCGGGTCGCGTGCGCCTAGAAAATCAACTTGGTCACAGACGGTGCGGCAAGGCGTCC
>DCKU01000035.1:506-3061 GCA_002320455.1 Salinisphaera sp. UBA1666 | reverse complement strand
GATGAAACCTCAACAGGCCCTATCGCTTCATCGACTCGAAGAACTCGGCGTTGGTCTTGGTCTGCTTCATACGGTCGATCAACAGCTCCATCGCGGCCAGATCGTCCATGCCATGCAATAGCTTGCGCAGTACCCACATCCGCGACAGCTCGTCCTGCGGGACCATCTTTTCCTCGCGTCGGGTGCCCGAGCGATTGACGTGGATAGCCGGATAGATGCGCTTCTCGGCAATACGACGATCCAGGTGGATCTCCATGTTGCCGGTGCCCTTGAACTCTTCGTAGATGACCTCGTCCATCTTGGAGCCGGTCTCGATGAGCGCGGTGGCCATGATGGTCAGGCTGCCGCCTTCTTCCACGTTTCGCGCGGCACCGAAGAACCGCTTGGGCTTTTGTAGCGCGTTGGCATCCACGCCGCCCGTCAGCACCTTGCCCGAGGACGGCGCCACGGTGTTGTAGGCGCGCGCCAGACGGGTGATGGAATCCAGCAGCACCACCACATCTTTCTTGTGCTCGACCAGACGCTTGGCTTTCTCGATGACCATGTCGGCCACCTGCACATGGCGCGCAGCCGGCTCATCAAAGGTCGAAGAGACCACCTCACCGCGAACGCTGCGCTCCATCTCGGTCACTTCCTCGGGCCGTTCGTCGATGAGCAGCACGATGAGATGACAGTCTGGATGGTTGTAGGCGATCGACTGCGCGATGTTCTGCATCATCATCGTCTTGCCCGCCTTGGGCGGCGAGACGATCAGCCCGCGCTGGCCCTTACCGATAGGCGAGACCAGATCGACGGTTCGGGCCGTGATGTCTTCGGTAGAGCCGTTGCCGATCTCCATGTGCAGCCGTTCCGTGGGGAACAGCGGCGTAAGGTTTTCGAACAGGACCTTGCCCTTGGATTTTTCCGGCGGGTCCTCGTTGATGTCGTCGACCTTGAGCAGCGCGAAATAACGCTCTGACTCCTTGGGCGGACGAATTCGGCCGCGGATGTTATCCCCGGTGCGCAGCGAGAAGCGTCGAATCTGGCTCGGCGACACATAGATATCGTCCGGCCCGGCCATGTACGAGGCTTCATTGGAGCGCAGGAACCCGAACCCGTCGGACAGAATCTCCAGCACGCCGTCGCCGTAAATACGCTCGCCGGACTTGGCGTGCGCCTTGAGCATGGCGAAGATGAGTTCCTGCTTGCGCAGCCGCGAGATGTTGTCGAGCTCCATCTCCTGCGCGGTTTCCATCAGCTCCGCGGCCGTCTTGCGCTTGAGCTCGGTCAGATTGAGGATCGGGCCATCGCCGGCGACGCCGGCATAGGCCTCGAACTCGGCCTCATCGATATCCTCATTCGGCGGGTTGTTGGGGCCCTTGTTATTGCCCCGGCCGCGATTGCCGCCGCCGCCCTTTTTATTGTTGCCACCGCCGTTGTTGTTGCCGCCGTTGTTATTCGGCTTACGACGGCGACCGCGACGGTTGTTGTTGTCTTTGTTGTTTTGGGAGTTGTTGTTCTGACCGGAACCGGCGTTGTTGTTTTTATCATCGCCCTTGCTCGACCCATTGTTCGAGCTGTTACCGGACTCTTGGTCCTTACGATCGTCAACGGTTTCTTCAGACACGGCTATACACGCTTGCTCGGGGTACCGCAGCGCTCGCGCCGCAGCAATGAAAAGGAAGGAAACAGGACAGTGCCGGACGACTGCACGGCACTGTCGGGACCCGACCGAGTCGGGCCATATCAGATGTGCTGATCGATGAATTCGGCCAGCTGGCCTTTCGAGACCGCGCCCACCTTAGTGGCCGCCACTTCACCGTCCTTGAACAGCATCAGCGTGGGAATACCACGAATGCCGTAGCGCGGCGGGGTTTCGGGGTTGTCGTCCACGTTGAGCTTGGCAACGGTGAGCTTGCCTTCGTACTCGTCGGCGATCTCTTCAAGTGCTGGCGCGATCTGCTTGCAGGGCCCGCACCACTCGGCCCAGTAGTCCACGAGGACCGGGCCAGATGCCGACAGCACCTCGGATTCGAACGTGTCGTCCGTTACTTTGACGGTGTTTTCACTCATGAGACCTAGCCTCAATTGATCCGCGAGACGGAATTGGAAATAGATTGATCGATAAGCGCAGGCGATACCGGCCTTAACGCGGCACCACACGAGTCTTGGGGCACCGTGAACGCTTACAAGCAGTGACCCGGGCCCGCGATACGCGTCGGCGAGGCATCGAACTGTTATAGTGCGGATTGCGCAAAACGAGCGCTTGTCGATGAAAGCTCGAATGCAAAAAAACCACGAATCAGCGCCAACACGCCTGTGGTCTTAACGAGCATTTGAGCCTATCCGACGCGCTTTTTCAACCCCTTTCGTCACTTCGTGCCTGCCAAGCTCCGGCAAGACGATTGGTGACCTGCGAGCCCGCCCATGACAAAAGCCGAAGCGTCCGCGACGCCATCCGACAGTCTGCTGACCGATACGCGTCTCGACGCCCTGGGCTTACATCCGGCCATTGTAGCGGGACTGGCGGCCAAAGGCTTTACACGTGCCACGCCCATACAAGCCGATACGCTGCT
>DCKU01000035.1:0-201 GCA_002320455.1 Salinisphaera sp. UBA1666 | reverse complement strand
AAGCCGATACGCTGCCGCTGGCGCTAGCCGGCATCGATATTGCCGGCCAGGCCCAGACGGGTACCGGCAAGACCGCCGCGTTTCTACTGGCCACGCTCGACCGGCTGCTCAAGCAACAGCCCGCCAAGCCGCACGGCCATGTGCCCGAGCAGGCCGCCCGACCGCGAGCCCTGATTCTGGCGCCCACGCGGGAGCTGGCGG
>DCKU01000044.1 GCA_002320455.1 Salinisphaera sp. UBA1666 | reverse complement strand
ACGCCTCGTCTTGCCGCCCCTAGTAAATTTTATAGGGAGCGCTTGGCGCGGACTCGTATGAAACCTCAACAGGCCCTAGCGATCCGTCTCCGCCTGCGGCGGCGCAAAGCCGTCGTAGGCGGCCAAGTTCTGGCCCAGAGGCGCCCAACGCGGGCGTTCGGCCACGAACTGTCGATGGGCGACCGGCGCCGGTGGTGGTGTATCGAGCGAGCCTGCCGGAATCACCACCGATGTACCCGCGCGACTCGGGTACGGCAGCGCGCTGCCACAGTCGATACAAAAAGCACGCGAGAAATCCCGCCCCGTGGCATCTCGATAGAGACGTACCCGTTCACCGCCCCGCCGCCAGGTAATGGGTGTGGGTGCGATCCGTAGATTGGCCGCGGTCACAGACCCCGTCGTCTTTCGGCACTGACCGCACTCGCAGTAATAGAACGCCTGTATATCGCCGGTCAGGCGATAAGCCACAGCGCCGCATAGACAGCTGCCTTCGAATGTGTCGGTCATGATTTCAGCGCGTTGGAACGTTGTCTTTTGACTCTACGCGCCTCTGTCGCGGTCCGTTGACGTTGACCAGTAGCAGGCCGATCAAAAGAGCCAGCCCGCCCGCCGCGAAATTGATCGAAATCGGGTCGTCCAGCAGCACCACGCCGAAAATCACGCCGAAGATAGGCGAGAGAAAAGCAAAGACGCCGAGCCGTGAGGCGAGATAACGCCGCAGCAGCCAGAACCACAGCAGAAGGGCTGCAAACGACACCACCACAGCCTGAAACGACAGGCTGGCGATCGCAAGCGGTGTTGCGTTCAGATCGGAAAACCCACCGAACAACGCCGCGGCCGGCAGCAGCACCAGGCTGGCGACACCCAGCTGATAGG
This sequence comes from Salinisphaera sp. UBA1666, assembly GCA_002320455.1. GTDB lineage: Bacteria > Pseudomonadota > Gammaproteobacteria > Nevskiales > Salinisphaeraceae > Salinisphaera. The sequence continues at coordinate 6,456 of DCKU01000044.1, read as the reverse complement.
CCACCGTTCGCAGCGACGGCGCCTCGGACAGGCTCGTGGTGCGCAGGGTCAGCGTCGTGGCCGCCCACGACAGCCCGGCCAATACGCCGAACAGATCCCCGATGAGAATATCCATCGACAGCGCGCCCCGCGGCGCCAGGGCAATCACCAACCCGCCAAACGCAACGATAACGCCCAGCCACTGACGGGCAGTGAGCTGCTCGCCGGCAACGAACGCATGCAGGCCGATGGCTGCAAATACCGGCGCGGTGTATAGAAACACCGACATATGCGCGGCATACGTGAAGTTCAGGCCGTAGGCCACGAACGCGAACTCCAAGGTATAGCCGATGCCCACGACAAGCCCCGGGCCAAACTGCGAAGGCACCCAGAGGGCGACACCGCGCAGCCGGGCCACGAAAGCGATCAACGCCAGGGCAATGACCGAGCGAAGCGCGATCTGTGCCAGCGGGCTGATGTCATCCGCCACAGCCTTGATCGCCACCTGTTGCAGCCCGAGCGCGATGCAGAACACCAGCATCAGCCCGCAGGCCTGGGCGTCCAAAGGGCGTCGTGTGGCGTGACCGAGATCGTGGCGCATACCGGCTTCCGTAGCGGTGTTTAGATAGGCGAGAGTGAAGCAGCCACCGCATGCACCGGCAAACGATTAAACTGGTGTGCCGTGTTGAGAAAAACTCACCCTCATGGCGACACGCCCCAGCACACCGATCGCTGCCTTGGCGGTATTCCGAGAGGCCGCGCGTGCCGAGAGTTTTCGCGCGGCCGCCCAAGTGCTGTCTGTCACGCCGGGTGCGGTGAGCCGTCGTATCCGCCAGCTGGAAACCCGGCTAGGCACGACGCTTTTCGAACGACGGCCTCAGGGCGTGCGCCTAAACCAGCACGGCGCAGCACTACTTGCGGCCATCGCGCCGGGAATCGCGGCCATTGATAGCGCCTGGGCCGAGGCGGCAGCGCGTGCACGCGGACATCAAACGTTATCGATCAGCGCGCCGCCGTCTTTTGCCGATCACTGGCTCAGCGCGCGGATCAAGGCGTTCGAGGACACGGTATCCCCGATCGAGATCGAGGCCAGCCAAGCCTTCATCGCGCCCAGCTGGCAGGGCGATCGGATCGACCTGGCGGTGCGCTACGGCGTTGGGCCGTGGCCGGGCGTGGCTCATTATCGGCTGATGGCCGACCGGCTGCTGCCGGTCGTGACCCCCGGCCACCCGCTGGCTGGCTTGGGCGCGGTGGCGTCGGCGATAGACTGGGCGGCCTATCCGCTCTACGAGGTGCGCTGGCCCGCCCGCCAGCCGGCGATCACCCGAGCCGATCTGCCCGGCTGGGCTGACTGGCTAGCCGCCTACGCCTGCCGGGCCGACAATACGCGAATCACGAGTCACCACAGTCGATACGACGACGCGCTGGCGGCGGCCGTTGATACCGGCGCGATCGTGCTGGCCAGCCGAGTGATCGTGGCGGACAGGCTGGCAAGCGGAGCGCTTGTGGCGCCGTTCGGCGTGGAGGCCAGTATCGCAACGCCCTTCGAATTCGCGCTTGTCGTTCCGGAACACGGGGGCGCACCGCCGCTGGCCTTGGCGTTCATTGATTGGCTACAGGCCCAAGCCCACGCGGACACGGCGTGCCAATAGCGTCCGCCGCGACCGACCGCCATTCGGTCGCCGGTGCGCGCGGTGTAGCATAGGCAGCGCCGAACGCCCGGCTGGCCCGAAAAACGACAAGGACTGTCATGGACGCGCATCTCACCGTCGTCGACCACCCGTTGATCAAGCACAAACTGACGCTGATGCGGCGCAAGACGGCCTCGACCCAGAAGTTCCGCTCGCTGCTGCGCGAGGTGGCCCATCTTTTGACCTACGAGATCACCCGCGATCTGGAGCTGACCACGGAAGAGATCGAAACCCCGCTGGAGACGATGCAAGCGCCCGTACTGGCCGGCAAGAAGCTGTGTTTCGTCTCGATCCTGCGGGCCGGCAACGGCCTGCTGGAAGGCATGGTGGAATTGATGCCCTCGGCCCGTGTGGGGCATATCGGCATGTATCGCGACCCGGACACGCTGGAAGCCGTCGAGTACTACTGCAAGATGCCCGACGACATCGGCGGGCGGCCGGTCATCGTGGTGGACCCGATGCTGGCCACCGGCAATTCGGCCATCGCCTCGATCGAGCATCTGAAAAAGATCGGTGCCACCAACTTGCGTTTCCTCTGCCTGCTGGCCTCGCCGGAAGGTGTGTCGGCGATGAAACAGGCCCATCCGGACGTGCCGGTGTGGACAGCCGCCCTGGATGAGCGCCTGGACGAGCACGGCTATATCCGCCCGGGCCTGGGCGATGCCGGCGATCGTATGTACGGCACCAAGTAAGCCCCAAGCGCCCAATGAGTCAGCCCATCGGGCGCGTGGCACGCGCCGAGAACTATGCGTTTCGCCTGCGCGACGGCTTTCTGGGCGCGCAGATGCTGTGTGTGGCCTTTGGCTCTCTGGTGCTAGTCCCGCTTCTGACCGGGCTGGACGCCAATGTGGCGCTGTTTACCGCCGGTGCGGGGACGCTGGTGTTTCAGATCATCACGCGCGGGCGGGTGCCGGTGTTTCTGGCCTCGTCGTTTGCTTTTATCGCGCCCATCATCTACGGCGTGGCGCACTGGGGTATTCCGGCCACGCTGGGCGGCTTGATGGCGGCCGGCGGTGTCTATGTGGCCATAGGCGCGCTGATCGCCTGGCGCGGTATCGGCTTCGTGCAGCGGGTGCTGCCGCCGGTGGTCACCGGGCCGGTGATCATGGTGATCGGCCTGGTGCTAGCGCCGGTGGCTATCAACCTGGCCACCGGTGCCAACAGCAGCGGCGACGATCAGATCGTTGACCGCACCCCGGCGCTGGTCGTCGCCTGCGTCGCACTCGCCACCACGCTTGCCGTGTCGCTACTGGGCCGTGGCTTCCTACGACTTCTGCCGATTCTCATCGGCGTGGTCACGGGCTATGTGGCAGCGTGGGGGCTCGGGCTCGTCGATCTGTCCGAGGTGCGCGGCGCACCGTGGCTGGCCTGGCCAGATTTCGTCGCCCCGGCGTTCAACTGGCAGGCGGTGCTGTTCATGCTGCCGGTGGCCATCGCCCCGGCCATCGAACACTTCGGCGATATCATCGCGATTCGCTCCGTCACCGGGCGTGACTATCTCAAGGACCCGGGGGTGCACCGCACCATGATGGGCGACGGTCTGGCCACCGGCCTGGCCGCAGCCCTCGGCGGCCCGCCGAACACCACCTATTCTGAAGTCACCGGGGCCGTGACGCTGACCGGGGCCACCAACCCGGCGCTTATGACCTGGGCCGCACTTTTTGCGATCGCGTTTTCCTTCTGCGGCAAGCTGGGCGCGCTGCTGGCCAGTATCCCCACGCCGGTGATGGGCGGAATCGTCGTCCTGCTGTTCGGCGCGATCGTGGTCGTGGGCATGAATACCCTGGTCGAATCCGGCGAAGACCTCACCCAATCCCGCAATCTGGCGATCGTCGGCCTGGTGCTGATCTGTGGGATCGGCGGCCTGCACCTGGAAGCCGGGCGCTTCGAGCTGCAGGGCATTGCGCTGGCCGGGGTTCTGGGCGTGGTGCTCAATCTCGTGCTGCCGCGTCCGAAAGACGCGTGACCCCGACCAATGCGTAATGCGTTCGGGCTTCAGCTATTGGTGACCGGCGCTGCCGGGGCCGGCACATCGTCCTTGGCCCGTGCCTTGGCCGACGCTTTGGGCCTGGACTGGCAGGAAGCCGACGACATCCACTGGCACGACACCGACCCGCCGTTCCAGCAGAAGCGTGATCGTGTCGAGCGGGCACGAATGATGGCTGATTTGTTGGCAGCGTATCCGCGCCTGGTTGTGGCCGGCTCGATCGATGGCTGGGGGCACGACGTCGAATCGGCGTTCGATGCCATCGTGTTTCTGAGTGCGCCGACCGATGTTCGATTAGCTCGACTGCGCGAGCGTGAAGTGGCGCGCCACGGAAGGGCAGATCCGGGTTTCATGGCTTGGGCTGCGCAATACGAAAGCGGCGCGCTGCCCGGACGTAGCCGGGCGCGGCATGAAGCCTGGCTGGCGAGCCGAACCTGTCCGGTTATTAGGTTGCGTTCGACTGAGCCCGTCCTCCAGCTGGTCGAGCAAGTCCGTGATGCAGTAACAGGCTAGGGCGGCCCCCTCGTGTGCACAGCGTCGTTCAGTGGGGCAGTCTTGGCGGTGTAGACGGTCAGCCCGTTGTGCAGCCGATCGGGTTTCGGAAGCTATTCGATAATCCGCATAGCGACATCTTGCGCGGATGGGCCAGGGGCGTATCATTTGATGAATAGAAAAGTTCAAATGAGCCAATCGCCATGAGTCTGACGGCCAGTGAATTGTTCGATCCCGACTATCGATCACACGTTAAGGCCCTGATCGGTACAGGCGCGAAAAGCGAGCCCGAGTACTCGGCAGACCGCCTGCTGGCTCGTATCCGTGCCGGCATCGAGGTATCGCTTGTGGTGCGCATGGCGCATCGCTACGACCTGACGGATGTTGTGCTGGCCGACCTGTTGGCGATATCGCTCAGCACGCTCAAGCGTCGGCGCGCCGCCAATGGGCGGCTGACAGCGGATGAATCGGACCGTTTCGTTCGTGTATTAGGCTTGTACGCCATGGCAGAAGACGTGATGGGCTCCCCCGCCTTGGCGTTTGAATGGATGTCTTGCGCCAATCGGTCGTTGGGCCATGAATCGCCCAATGCCTATGCCCGAATGGATGCCGGGGCCAGAGAGGTCGAGGATCTGTTGGGCCGAATCGCCCACGGCGTGGCTGCCTGATTGATCGCAAGGCATGCGGTGCTGGCGGATTTATCATCGACGATTTGCGGACGCGTTATCGGGCGAAGGCGCACGTCGTTATGGCGGTCGATGGAATCCTCGCGGTCTGCCGACGCTTTATCTTGCCAGCACCCCATCATTGGCCATGGCCGAAAAGCTGGTTCAGGCGCCCATGTTGTCGCAGGCGAATGATTTTCTGGCGGCTGAAATCGAAATTGATGCACGCCATTTGCCTCTGTTCACAGCAGCCGACTTGCCAGAGCGCTGGAACGCCGAGCCGTTTACATCGGCCACGCCCGCGTTCGGTGCCAAGCAATTCCTCGAACTCGGACGCCTGGGTTTTCGCGTGCCGAGCGTCGTGGTGCCGCTGGAATACAACATCGTAATCCACACTGCGCATACCGACTTCTCTCGGTTTGTCCAATGCCGGCGCGACGGCTTGCCGTTTCCCTTTGACCGGCGCTTATTGCGAGACGATTAAAACGCCAGTCGGTTGCTTGCCAAACAGCGTGTATACCGGCGAGGGTCCGAAGCGGGATCGGCTTGATGTGCTGGCCCAGCTATCCGGCGGGATTCAACGCCGCCCGACGATACTCGGTGACTTCGGTGCATGACACGTTACCAGGGTAGTACGGTCAATTCGGGCCACTGGGCGCTCCAACGGGCAGCCTTGGCTGCATAAACGCCCGGTAGATCGCGCACCCGATTGGGCCGGATTACGCGATTGAACAGATCGTCAGTGCCAAACGGGGCATAAATACGCTGCTGGCCGTCGAGTGAAATGCCGAAACACGACGATTGATTCAGGAAATGATCGATACCGTCAGAACTGCTGGAAAGCGGGGCGATGGCGGTTCCGAATTTTTGCTCGTACCAGCGATGCACGCGGGCCTGGTTACGCACTTCCAGGCGGATATCGAGGTCGGCGATCCGTGCCTGACACGCCTGGATCACCCGATCTTCAGCCGTCCAGGACAGATCCTGGTCGTCGAAATAAAAGACATCGTAATCGCGTATGCCATAGGTCGGATGTCGCCCCGATAATCCATTCCAAACGCTCTGGAACAAGCACCCCGCCACCAGATAACCGTCGGGCAGGGCAAGCGGTGCCAGACGGGAAAGGAGTGCTCGATTGTTAGGGTTCGCAGCGATGTGGCGACAAAAGCGCCGTTCGGCGTCCTGGCGAGCCACATCGAAGGCCGTCGAATTCTTGCTATCCTCCAATGTGTTCTCCCGAACTTGATGAAGTCCTTCCCGATGGCCACGAATCAAAAAACCGATGCCGATATCTTGACCCTGCACTTCGGCCGAGAAGAGCTGGTGATTCGCCAGCGCTATGAAATGATCAGCATCGCCAACGATGTATTGATCGGCGTGTGGTTTCTCATCGGTACGATCTTTTTCTTCTACGATTCGCTGGTGTACTGGGGGACGTGGCTGTTTCTGATCGGCAGTATCGAGATGCTGATCCGGCCCACGATTCGTCTCGTGCGGCGCCTGCATCTCCAGAGGTTTCATTCCCAGGCGCCTGGCACGGCCGATGCCGGCCACGATTTTTAAACGCTGGGCTTAGGGCCTGTTGAGGTTTCATACGAGTCTGCGCCAAGCGCTGTTTTGCGGCAAGACGAGGCGTAGTGCG
>DCKU01000043.1:44978-45220 GCA_002320455.1 Salinisphaera sp. UBA1666 | reverse complement strand
GCCGCCTTATCTTATGACGACACGTCCTGAGGGGTGAGGCGGCGCAAGCCGCGAATAAGCCAGCCGGGCGCGCCATTGCTTTGCGCCGCGTAGCGCGTGGTGTCGCCGGACAAGGCGCTGTCTCACCGGCCGATCATGTATTCACGCTTGGCAAGCGGGCCTAACCCGTCTAAACTATGCGGCCTGCAGCGGCGACGGGTTCGTTGCTGTTGATCAGACGATGGTGGGCGTAGCTCAGTTGG
>DCKU01000043.1:40838-44663 GCA_002320455.1 Salinisphaera sp. UBA1666 | reverse complement strand
GTAGCTCAGTTGGTAGAGCCCTGGATTGTGATTCCAGTCGTCGTGGGTTCGAGTCCCATCGTCCACCCCACCGTCTGAACCGGTTGGGCCGTTAGCTCAATGGTAGAGCAGTTGACTCTTAATCAATTGGTTGAGTGTTCGAGTCACTCACGGCCCACCATTTCCTGATTATCTGAAAAAGCCGGCGATTTGATCGCCGGCTTTTTTGTGCGTGCTTGAACGGGCCGCGATCGCGCCCATCTCTTGACCCATCGAAAGACGTCAGGAGTAGGTTTTGGAAACACGCGATCTGAATGGCAACGGCCTGCAGGCATCCCGTATTGGCCTGGGCACGTGGGCAATCGGCGGCTGGATGTGGGGTGGCACCGACGAGGCCGAATCGATCCGCACGATTCAGGGCGCACCTGACAAGGGCGTGACGCTGATCGACACGGCACCGGTCTATGGGTTTGGCCGCTCGGAAGAGATCGTAGGCAAGGCCGTAGCCGAAGGGCGGCTGCGCGACCACGTCGTGCTGGCCACCAAATGTGCGCTGGAGTGGGACGACAAGGGCGGCGTACGTCGCAATGCGTCCAAGAAGCGTATTCTCAAAGAGGCCGACGACTCGCTGCGGCGGCTGCGTACCGATGTCATCGACCTGCTGCAGGTGCACTGGCCGGACCCGGTCGTGGACGTGCGCGAGACGGCCGAAGCCATGGCCGAGCTGAAAGAGGCGGGCAAGATCCGTGCGATTGGCGTGTCGAATTTCACGCCGGAGCAGATGGATGCCTTCCAGGAGGTCGCGCCGATCGACGTGGCCCAGAACCCCTACAACCTGTTCGAGCGCGACATCGACAATGACGTGCTGCCCTGGGCGAAGCGTCACGACACGCGTCTTCTGGCCTACGGCGCGCTTTGTCGCGGGCTGCTCTCCGGGCGCATGCACGCCGACCGTGAGTTCCCCGGCGACGATCTGCGCAACAATGATCCGAAGTTCGCCCAGCCGCGCTTCAACCAGTATCTGTCGGCGGTCGCAGCACTCGAAGAGTTCGCCCAAACGCATTACGACAAGCACGTTCTGGATTTGGCGATCCGTTGGCTGCTTGACCAGTACGAGCATGCCTTCGCCCTTTGGGGCGCGCGGACCCCGGATCAGCTGGATGCGGTGGCCAACGTGCCGGGCTGGCATCTGGACAACGATGCCCGCGCCGAGATTCGTGCCATCGTCGATCGGCATGTCACCGATCCGGTCGGCCCGGAATTTATGGCCCCACCCGCTCGCGACGATTGAACAAGGCCCGCATCGGCCCCACGTCGTCTAGTTCGACGCGGCAGGCCGGTTGCTATACTGGCCGGCCATCCGAGGCGACGCGGCTTGCGTCGCCTCGCGTTATTTTAAAAAGACTTTAAGTTTCGATCGAGGTAATAATGGACGTCTCCGTAGAAAATCCCGGTGGCCTGAAACGACGCCTGAAAGTCCAGATTCCCGCCGAGCGAGTCAACGGCGCGGTGGACGAAAAGGTCAAGCGAGTCGGTCAGAACGCCCGAATTCCGGGGTTCCGTCCGGGTAAGGCGCCCACCAAGATCCTGTATCAGCGCTACGGCGAGCAGGCTCGCCAGGAAGTGGTCTCCGAGCTGGTTCAGCAGACCTACCCCGAAGCGCTCCAGCAGTCGGAGCTGAATCCGGCCGGTCAGCCCGAGATCGAATTCGACGGCTTTGGCGAAGACGGCTCGCTGTCGTATGCCGCCAACGTTGAGGTCTATCCGGAAATTTCGCTGACGGGCCTGGACGACATCAGCGTCGAGAAGCCGCAGGCGGAAGTCGACGATGGCGATATCGACACCACGCTGACGCGGATTCGGGAACAGAACAAGACCTATGAAGACGTCGAGCGCGAAGCCGCCGACGGCGACAAGGTCACGGTGGACTACGTTGGGCGTATCGACGGTGAGACCTTCGAGGGCGGCTCGGCCGACGACATGACCATCACGCTCGGCGAGCAGCAGTTCTTGCCCGACATGGAGCGTGGCCTGGTGGGCCACAAGGCCGGTGAGTCGTTCGATCTTGACGTGACTTTCCCCGAGGAATACGGCGCCAAGGATCTGGCCGGTAAGACCGCCACCTTCTCGATCGAGCTGAAGTCCGTTGCCGAACCCAAGCCGGCCGAGCTGACCGAAGACTTCATCAAAGAGATGGGCATTGAGGAAGGTACGGAAGAAGCCTTGCGCGCTCGCGTACGCGAGTCGTTGGAACAAGAGGTCAAGCACGCGATTGAAACCAGCGTGAAGACCCAGGTCATGGATAACCTCTACGAAGCCAATCCGATCGAGGTGCCCCAGCCGATGGTGGCCCAAGAAATCGAGCGGATGCGCAAGGAGGCCAGCCAGCGTCTGCCGCAGGAGCTGCAGCAGAACCCCGAGCAGCTCAAGCAGATGCTGCCCGACGAAGCGCTGCAAGAGCAGGCCGAGAAGCGCGTGGCACTCGGGCTGTTGATCGCCGAAGTGATCTCCGAGCGAGAGATCGAGCTGGATCAGGCTAAGGTCGACGAAAAGATGGAAGAGGTCGCGGCCGGCTACGGTGATCAAGCCGAGCAGGTCAAGCAGTATTACCAGCAGAATCCGCAGCTCATGCAGGGCCTGCAGGCGATGGTCATGGAACAGCAGGTGGTTGATAACCTGCTGGAAAACGCCACCATCACCGAAAAGGAAACCGAGCTCGACGAGCTTCTGAATGCCAACCAAAACGCCGGTTAATACGTAGACCCGGTATAGGTTGGTCTAGACAAGCGAGACGTTATGGCAGACAACGACTACAGCCAGCCCCAGAATCTGGGGCTGATCCCGATGGTTATCGAACAGACCGCTCGTGGTGAGCGCTCGTTCGATATCTACTCGCGCCTGCTCAAGGAGCGGGTGATCTTCTGCGTGGGCCCGGTCGACGACCACATGGCCAACCTGATCGTCGCCCAGCTGCTGTTTTTGGAGTCGGACAATCCCGACAAGGACATCCAGCTGTATATCAACTCGCCGGGCGGTGTCATCACGGCCGGCATGTCGATCTACGACACGATGCAGTTCGTCAAACCGGATGTCGCCACGATGTGCATTGGCCAGGCGGCCAGCATGGGCGCGGTGCTGTTGGCCGGCGGTGCCAAGGGCAAGCGTTATGCGCTGCCCAACTCGCGGGTGATGATCCATCAGCCGCTGGGCGGCTTCCAGGGCCAGGCCACGGACATCGAGATCCATGCCCGTGAAATCCTGCATGCCCGCGAGCGCCTCAACGAGGTGCTGTCGCATCACACCGGCCAGCCGTTGGACAAGATCAAGCGCGATACCGAGCGTGACTTCTTCATGAGCGCCAACGAGGCCAACGAGTACGGCGTCATTGATGACATCCTGACGTCGCGTGCGGCACTCGCCGACAAGTCGAGCTAGCCGGCGACCACGTGAGCCCGCTCTGGCAAGCCAGGGCGGGCCGGCGTGACACGATTTGCGCGGTGTGTCATACATCAGACATCGGGCAGCCAGAGTTTTGAGAGGTCCCTTACATGGCAGATAACGGCAACAACGACGCAGGCGCCAAAGACGGTAACGGTCGGACCCTGCATTGCTCGTTCTGCGGCAAAAGCGAACACGAGGTTCGCAAACTCATCGCCGGCCCGTCGGTCTTTATCTGCGATGAGTGCGTGGACCTTTGTAACGACATCATGCGTGAGGAACTGGCGAGCAAGCCGGCCAAGCAAGGCCTGCCCAGCCCGCAGGAAATCCGTCGCGTGCTCGACGACTACGTCATTGGTCAGGTGTCGGCGAAAAAGATCCTGGCGGTGGCGGTCTACAACCACTACA
>DCKU01000043.1:40238-40532 GCA_002320455.1 Salinisphaera sp. UBA1666 | reverse complement strand
GCGGTCTACAACCACTACAAGCGCCTGAACGCGGAGGCGGCCGAAGACGACGTCGAGCTGACGAAGTCGAATATTCTGATGATCGGCCCGACAGGCTGCGGCAAGACGCTGCTGGCTGAAACGCTGGCCCGTCTGCTCGACGTGCCGTTTGCCATCGCCGATGCGACCACGCTTACCGAAGCGGGTTACGTGGGCGAAGACGTCGAAAACATCATTCAGAAGCTGCTGCAAAAGTGTGATTACGACGTCGAGAAAGCCCAGCGCGGTATTGTCTATATCGACGAGATCGACAAG
>DCKU01000043.1:36033-39943 GCA_002320455.1 Salinisphaera sp. UBA1666 | reverse complement strand
CGGCATCGTCTATATCGACGAGATCGACAAGATCTCGCGCAAGTCGGAGAACCCGTCGATTACGCGTGACGTGTCGGGCGAGGGCGTCCAGCAGGCGCTGCTCAAGCTGATCGAGGGCACGACGGCTTCGATCCCGCCGCAGGGCGGACGCAAGCACCCGCAGCAGGAGTTCCTGCAGGTCGACACCTCGGGCATCCTGTTCATCTGTGGCGGCGCATTCGCCGGGCTGGACGAAACCATCAAGACGCGTGAAGGCCGCTCCGGCATCGGTTTCTCGGCCGAGGTGAAAGGCGCATCGGACCAGCGCAGTCTGGGCGACATGCTCAAGACGATCGAGCCGGAAGATCTGGTCAAGTACGGCCTGATCCCGGAGTTCGTCGGACGCCTACCGGTAGTGGCCACGCTTGAGGAGCTGGACGAGGAAGCGCTGATCTCGATTCTGCGCGAGCCGAAAAACGCGCTCACCAAGCAATACGCCAAGCTCTTCGAGATGGAAGACTGCGAACTGGAGCTGCGTGAGGACGCGCTGCGGGCGATTGCCAACCGGGCGATGGTGAGAAAGACGGGCGCGCGTGGCCTGCGCACCATCCTCGAGTCCATCCTGCTGGATGTGATGTACGAGCTGCCGGCCATGGAAAACGTCTCCAAGGTCGTCGTGGACGAGGCCGTGGTCAAAGGTGATGCCCAGCCTTATATCGTCTACGAAAACGCCGACGCCGAGCGCGCGGGCGCCTAGCTCGCCGCGCCACAGGCACGGTCGCTGATTGAAAAGCGGCCGTTCGGCCTTACATCTCATTGAAATCCACGCGGCCGGCTTTTGCCGGCCGCTTTATGTCAGCGAGGGCCAAATGGCAGACAACGCCCTGGTACCCGTACTCCCGCTTCGCGATGTGGTGGTGTTTCCGCACATGGCGATCCCGTTGTTCGTGGGCCGAGAGAAATCCATCGCCGCGCTGGAAGCGGCCATGGCCGAAGACAAGAAGATCCTTCTGGTGGCCCAGAAAGCCGCGGACGTCGATGATCCCGGCGCCGATGATATCTACGAGGTCGGCACGCTGGCCTCGATCCTGCAGCTGTTAAAACTGCCCGACGGTACCGTCAAGGTGCTGGTCGAAGGTGCCAACCGCGCGCGTCTGTCCAACCTGCACGAGGCCGAAGGCGGCCTGGTGGCCGAGCACGCCGAAGTTTCCGAAAACGAAGGCAGCAGCGCCGAAGCCGACGCGCTGATGCGCCAGGCGGTTTCGACGTTTGAGTCCTACACCAAGCTCAATAAGAAGGTGCCTTCGGAATTGTTGCCTTCGCTGTCGAGCATGGACAGCGCCGGGCGGCTCGCCGATACGATCGCTGCCCATCTGAACCTGAAACTCGATGAGCGTCAGGATGTGCTGGAAATTGCCGACGCGGCCCAGCGCCTCGAACACGTGGTTGCCAAGACCGACGCTGAAATCGAAGTGCTGCAGATCGAGAAGAAGATCCGCGGCCGCGTGAAGCAACAGATGGAGAAGTCGCAGCGCGAGTACTACCTGAATGAGCAGATGAAGGCCATTCAGAAAGAGCTCGGCGAAATCGACGACGCGCCTAACGATCTCGACGAACTTGAGGAGAAAATCGAGAAGGCGGGCATGCCCAAGGAGGCCAAGAAAAAGGTCACCACCGAGTTCAACAAGCTCAAGAGCATGTCGCCGATGTCGGCCGAGGCCACGGTCGTGCGCAACTATCTCGACTGGATGGTCGACATCCCGTGGAAGAAGCGTTCGCGCACCAAGATCGACCTGGACAAGGCTCAGAAAACGCTGGACGCCGACCACTACGGTTTGGAGCGGATCAAGGAACGTATCGTCGAGAACCTGGCCGTGCAGAGCCGGGTGAAGAAGATCAAGGGCCCCATTCTGTGTCTCGTTGGCCCGCCGGGCGTGGGCAAGACCTCGCTGGGCCGCTCGATCGCGAAGGCCACGAATCGCCAGTTCGTGCGCATGAGCCTGGGCGGTGTACGCGACGAAGCCGAGATCCGCGGCCATCGCCGTACTTATATCGGCAGTCTGCCCGGCAAGATCATCCAGAACATGGCCAAGGTCGGGGTCAAGAACCCGCTGTTCCTGCTCGACGAAGTCGACAAGATGGCCAACGACTTCCGGGGCGATCCGGCCTCTGCGCTGCTGGAAGTGCTGGATCCGGAACAGAACAACACCTTTGCCGATCACTATCTGGAGGTCGACTACGACCTGTCCGAGGTGATGTTTGTCTGCACGGCCAACACCCTGAACATTCCGGCACCGCTGCTCGATCGCATGGAGGTCATCCGGCTGTCGGGTTACACCGAGGATGAAAAGGTCAATATCGCCGAGCGCTATCTCGTGCCCAAGGCGATGAAAGAGAACGGCCTCAAGGAGGCCGAGCTCTCGATCTCCGATAATGCGCTGACCGACATCATTCGTCGCTATACGCGCGAGGCCGGTGTGCGCAACCTCGAGCGCGATATCTCAAAGATTTGTCGCAAGGTGGTCAAAGAGCTGATCAGCGACAAGGACCGTGAAACCTCGCAGGTGTCCAAGACCAACCTGGACAAGTATCTGGGTGTGGCCAAGTACCGTTACGGGCGCGCCGAAGAGCACGACAGCATCGGTCAGGTCGTGGGTCTAGCCTGGACCGAAGTCGGCGGTGAGCTGCTCAGCATCGAGTCGGTGGCCGTGCCCGGCAAGGGCAAGCCGCTGAACACCGGTTCGCTGGGTGATGTCATGCAGGAGTCCATCCAGGCTGCGCTGACCGTGATCCGTTCGCGCTATGCCGCCTTGGGTATCGAGCGCGATTTCATGACGAAATCGGATCTGCATGTGCATGTGCCCGAGGGGGCAACACCCAAGGACGGCCCGTCAGCCGGTATCGGCATGTGCACGGCCATGGTGTCGTCGCTGACCCAGATTCCGGTACGTGCGGATGTGGCCATGACGGGTGAAATCACGCTGCGCGGTGACGTGCTGCCGATCGGCGGCTTGAAGGAAAAGCTGTTGGCAGCCCATCGAGGCGGTATCAAGATCGTGGTCATTCCCGACGAGAACACGAAGGATCTCGCCGAGATTCCCGACAACATCAAAAACCGCCTGGATATCCGTCCGGTGCGAACCATCGATGAAGTGCTGGATATCGCGTTGACGCGTGCCCCCGAGCCGTTGGCCGACGACGGGGCGGCCCCGGAGACGGCGAGCAAGAGCGAGCCCGGCGAGTTTCGGGCGCATTGATCCAAGTTCCTGATTCCGGCGAAGACCTTGTCTATACGGGCTTTGTTGACGCTGGAATCCGGGCCTTGGTATAAATCTGCGTTCTTGACGGTTTAACGTTGTTGATTGCACGCAATGTGACACCGCAGAACGTGTGGCGTACAACGACTAGACCGGTTCGCACGGCGGACCATCGAAAAAACTCTCTAATCCTTCAAGGGGATCATCCGTTATGAATAAAACCGAACTCGTCGATGCCGTCGCCGCTGATGCGGACCTGTCCAAGGCCGACGCCTCGCGTGCTGTCGATGCCATGATCGACTCGGTCACAGACGCCCTGAAAAAAGGCGACAAGGTCTCGCTCGTAGGCTTTGGCGTGTTCTCCGTGCGTGAGCGGGCGGCTCGTCAGGGCCGCAACCCCAAGACCGGCCAGTCCATCCAGATCCCGTCGGGCAAAACGCCTGGCTTCAAGGCTGGTAAAGCGCTGAAAGACGCTGTAAACTAGCGATCCTTCGCAGGGCAGAGATTTAAAAATCTGCTCTCGCGGGGCGCTTAGCTCAGTTGGTAGAGCGTCGCCTTTACACGGCGAATGTCGGCGGTTCAAGTCCGTCAGCGCCCACCAGACAACAGGTCAACGGAGCGGTAGTTCAGCTGGTTAGAATGCCGGCCTGTCACGCCGGAGGTCGCGGGTTCGA
>DCKU01000043.1:35579-35739 GCA_002320455.1 Salinisphaera sp. UBA1666 | reverse complement strand
TTCGAGTCCCGTCCGCTCCGCCACGGTCACTGCGTCGGGCACGCCCGACGGGCCGAACGAAGAGAGTGCTCACTCGGCACTCTCTTTTTATTGCCAGATGCGATTTCGTGATTGCGAGGTCGCGTCGCACAAGAGTACGGAGCGGTAGTTCAGCTGGTTA
>DCKU01000043.1:0-35242 GCA_002320455.1 Salinisphaera sp. UBA1666 | reverse complement strand
GCCGGAGGTCGCGGGTTCGAGTCCCGTCCGCTCCGCCAATCGCGCCTTTCAAGGGGCGAGACTGAAAAGACGTCCTTTGGGGCGTCTTTTTTTTGTCTGAAATTTGGCGTGCCGCCCGTGCGTGAGGCTCGGGTAATGCGGCCCGCGCTCGGGGCAGGCACAATGCAGGGCTTGTCCGATACAACTCGATAACGGGACGGTTGCATGCTGCAAAGGATTCGGGACGGGGCCAGTGGCCCCTTGGCTTATATCGTGGTCGGTATCATCGCCGTGGTGTTCGGCGTCTGGGGCATCGGGTCTTATTTCACGCCCTCGAGTGATCCGACGGTGGCCACGGCCGGCGATACCGAAATCAAGCAGTCACAGCTCCAGCGGGGCTTTGACCAGCGCTACCAGCAGCTGCGCCAGGTCATGGGCGATAGCTTCGACTCCAGCGTGTTTCCGCCCGGCGAAGTCCGTCGCAGCGTACTGCAACGCCTGATCGATCAGGCCGTGGTCACGCAGTATGCGAAGGACAACGGCTATCGCGTCAGCGATGCCGATTTGTTGGCCTATATTCGTGATAATCCGCAGTTCCAGCAGGACGGCACTTTTTCACCCGCCCGTTACAAGCAGCTGCTGGCCGGCTCGGGGATGCAACCGGCGCAATACGAAGCCCGCCTGCGCACCGCGCTCCTCGGCGACCAGGTCGGCCAGGTGATACGCCTGGGCGCGTTCGCGGTTGCGCCCGAAATCGATCAGGCCTATGCCCAGGCCAATACCCAGCGCAAGGTGTCGCTGCTGTACTTCGAGCCCGACGCCTTTGATGACGGCATCACGGTCAGCGACGACGACGTGAGCGCTTACTACAACGCACACAAGGACGCCTTCATGCGTCCCGAGCGGGTCAAGCTGTCCTATGTCAGCCTGAACGCGAGTACGCTGGACACCGAGGCGGACACCAGCGAATCCGCCCTGCGCGCGATCTATGACGACAAGGCAGCCAGTTTCGGCACGCCTGAAACCCGCAGTGCCGACATGATTCGGGTGGCCATCGACGGCCAAGACGGCCAGTCAAACGCTCGACAGACGATCAGCCAGATCACGCAGCAGCTCAAGCAGGCCGATTCGCCGGATCTGGCCGCGCTGGCCGATCAGACCGACGGCGTCACGTATCGCGCGGTCGATGAGCAGCCGAAGTCGGCGTTGCCGGCCGCGGTGGGCGATGCGCTGTTCGGCTTGGACAAGGGCGCGCTATCCAACCCCATCAAGACCGACGACGCCTGGTACTTGATCCGTATGACCGGACAGACAGCGGCCAAACGGCCGGCGTTCGACGACCCACAGGTCCAGGCGCGTCTGAAGGCGATGGCCCAAGACGATGCGCGCGAGAAGGCCTTTGCCGAGAAATCCGATACGCTGGAAGATCTGGCCTATCAGGCCCCCAACGACCTGAAGACGATCAGCAAGTCGCTGTCGCTCTCGCCGCAGACCAGCGAATGGATCACCGCCGACGGCGGGCCGGGCATCGGCCAGTACGACGCAGTGCGTGACGCCGCGTTTTCCGACGCAGTGGTCAAGGACGGGCTCAACAGCCGCGTCATTAAACTGGGGGATACGCGTGAGATCGTGCTGCGCGTAGCCGAACACGAAGCAGCCCAGCCGCGTGATTTGGCCGATGTAGCGCCTGTGATTCGTGAACGGATCAAGACCGAGCGAGCGGCCGACAAAGCGAAAAAGTCCGCCGACCAGGCCGTGGCCCGGCTCGACGCCGGGGACTCGCTGCAATCGATCGCCGGCGATATGAAAGGCACCCGCCTCGAAACTCCGGGCTATATCGGTCGCCGCGACAACGCCGTTGACCCGGCACTCAATCAAGCCGCGTTCGCGATCGCGCTCGAGGGCCAGGGTGACGACAGCCACGGCGAAGACGTGGCGACCAGCAGCGATGGCATGCCCGTGGTCATTGCCGTGAGCGGCCAGCGCTTGAACGACGACGCGGACGGCTCGCAGAAGGCGCGCAAGCAACAGATTGCCCAGCAGCAGCGTCAATACAACGCCTCGCTCGAGAATGCGGCCTTCGATCGGTATCTGGTCAATCAAGCCGATATCAAGATCGAAAAAGACAGCCTCAAGGCAGGCGAGGCAGACTCGTAAGCTGCGTTACGTATACGGCCTCGGCGGGCCCGCGCACAGCGTGTGTGGCGGTCTCATCGCGGGCCGGCATACCTCTGGCATAAAAAAAGCCGGCAACGTTTGTTGCCGGCTTTTTGAGTCTGCGACGTGTGTCGCGTGATTATTCGCTGGCTTCCAGCGGCCCCATGCCCATCACGCGATAGCCCCCGTCGACGTAGATCACCTCGCCGGTGATCCCCGAGGCCAGGTCCGAGCCGAGAAAAGCCGCGGCGTTGCCGATTTCTTCTTGGGTGACGTTGCGCTTGAGGGCGGCCGTGTCCTTGGCGTAAGTGAGCATTTTGCGGAAACCGCCGATACCGGCCGCAGCCAGGGTTTTGATCGGGCCCGCTGAAATGGCGTTGACGCGGACGCCGCGCGCGCCGAGATCCGCGGCGATGAAACGCATGTTGGCTTCCAGGCTGGCCTTGGCCGGGCCCATGACGTTATAGCCCGGCATGACGCGCTCGGCGCCCAGATAGGTCAGGGTGATCAGCGACGCCTTGTCGGAGAGCATGGGCCGGGCGGCCTTGGCCAGTGCGGCAAAGCTGTAGGCACTGATGTCATGGGCCACTGATGAGGCATCACGCGAGATGCTGTCCAGATAGCCGCCCGACAGCGCTTCGCGCGGAGCAAAACCGATGGCATGCACCAGCACATCCAGTTCCGACCAGTGCTCGCCGAGCGACGTGAACAAGGCCTCGATCTGGTCATCCTCGGCCACGTCCAGCGGCAACACCGCGGTGGCACCCAGGTCTTCGCCCATCTTTTCGACGCGGGACTTGAGCTTGTCACCCTGGTAGGTCAACACCAGCTCGGCGCCCTGGTCGCGCATGGCGCGGGCAATGCCGTAGGCGATGGAACGGTCGCTGGCAAGGCCCGTGACGAGCGCTTTCTTGCCGCTTAGAAAACCCATGATGGCTCCTGATGGATCGAGGATTGCTGTCGAAGAAATAACACGCCGGCGGCGCGGCCGATACGGGCGCCGCCGCTAGCTGGAGACCGCCGGCTGCAGACGCAGACGCTCACCCGGGCGGATAGTGCTTTGTGCCGACATGTTGTTCAAGCTGCGCAGGGTGGCGACCTGCATCGAGAACCGATCGGCGATCGACCACAAGGAGTCGCCGGCTTCGACCTCGTAGAAGTTCGGCAGCTCCGAGGGCCCGTCCAGGGCGATCGTTGTGCCGGGCGAGAGCGATGCACCCGGCGTCATGCGGTTCCAACGCCGCAGGTCCGCCACAGACACCTCGTTGGTTCGCGCGATCGACCAAAGCGTGTCACCGCGCTCGACCACATAGGTAGTAGGCGCCGGCGGACGGGCTGCTCCCGGGATATCCAGCTTCTGACCGATACGCAGGCTCGTGGCGGCGCTGTCATTAGCGCGCTTCAGGCTGGCCACGCTGACGTTGTAGCGGTTGGCGATATGCCAGAGCGTGTCGCCTGATTGCACGACATAGGTCTGGCTGGGCACATCGGCGGCCGGCTCGGCCGCGCGCCCGGGCCGCGGAATCGTCAAGCGTTGGCCCACACCGATGCGGCTGCCGTGAATATCGTTGGCCTGGCGCAGACTGGCCACACTGACATCGTAGGCCTGGGCAATACGGCTGAGCGAGTCGCCGCGACGCACGGTGTGATGGGCGCTATCGACCAGCTTGGACGGATCGATCTGTGCCAGGCGCGATTCGAAGGCGTCGGCCTTGGCGCTGGGCACGAGAAGCTGCGTTGGACGGTTGGGATCGCTGGCCCAGCGGCGAAGGCCCGGGTTGAGCTTGCGCAGCGCGTCTTCGGACATGCCCAGCATGTCGGCGGCGATCTGCATATCGGTCTGGGCCGGCAGGGACACGTGCCGGGTACGCGGCCTGTTGGCCAGCGTCGGCCAGTCGAGCCCGAAGCGGGCCGGCGTCATCATGATGCGCCGCAGCGCCAGCAGCTGGGGGACATACTCCTGGGTTTCCTCAGGCAGCTCCAGGTTCCAGTAGGCCGTGCTGATGCCTTCGCGATCGGCGCGCTCGATGGCACGATCCACACGCCCCGGGCCGGCGTTGTAGGCCGCCAGGGCCAGAAACCAGTCGCCGTTGTAGCGATCGTTCAGCGCCTGGAGATAGTTCAACGCGGCGTCGGTCGAGGCCAGCGGATCGTTGCGGCCGTCGTACCACCAGTCACGCGTCAGCCGCATGTGATCGGCCGTGCCCGGCATGAACTGCCACATGCCGCTGGCGCCGGCATATGACTTGGCGGCCGGGTTGTAACCACTCTCCACGATCGGTAGCAGGGCGATCTCGCCCGGCATGTCGCGCGCTTCGATCTGCTGGACGACGTGCCAGAGAAACGGCTGGGCCCGGGCCAGCGACGCATCCAGATGATCGGTATGCGTGGCATAGAACTGGGTCCAGGCGCGCACCGAACGACGCTTGGCGTTCGGCGCCAACGAAAAATCGTGCCGAATGGCCGACCAGAGATCGCGCGCCGGCTCGGGCCACTCGTGCGGTACGTAGTCGCGACGGATGACATCGGCGTCGGGGCCACGGGTGTCGTCGATCTCATCGTTATCCGGCGCGTTGGCCGGCACGGTGGACGGATGGGCCTGCTTGGCGAGTTCCGGCGAGCGTTCGGCCGAAACCGGCTTGCTCGGCTGTCCGGCACAGCCCGCCAGCGCAACCAGTGCCGCACCGGCCCACAGAGTGCGAGCCGAGAGGCGGATAGGCCACACCGGGCGCAAGACGGGCCCGGTGCGCTCAGCTGGCATCTTTCCAGTCGCGTAATACGCCAAAAATGTCAGCCGGGTCATCCAGGTCGCGCCCGGCGCGATCGCTGGCCGCACGGCGCGCAGCGTCGGCGTCCCAACGTAGAAAGGGGTTGATCTTCTTCTCTTCACCAATTCGTCCTGGCAGGCTCGGCTTACCCGCGGCGCGCAGCGCATCTACCGCGTCAATAGCATCGCGGATATCAGCGTTTTCGGGCTCGACCTCGGCAGCAAACGCAAGATTCTTCTGGGTATATTCATGGCCGCCGCAGACGAGCGTGTCGTCAGCCAGCGTGCGCAGCTGGGCCAGCGAGGCCTGCATTTGTGCGTGGCTGCCCTCGAACACGCGGCCACAGCCGCCACGGAAAAGCGCATCGCCGGCCAGCAGGATGCCATCGGTCACGAAGGCGATATGCCCCAGCGTATGGCCGGGCACGTCCAGCACCTCGAAATCCGCAGCCAGGGCATCGATACGAAAACGATCCCCGCCGGTCAGCCGGTGATCGATCCCGCCGATCTTGTCGGCCTCTGTGGCCGGCCCGTAGACGGCCGCCGGATGATCGTTTTGCAACGTCGCCAGCCCGCCGACGTGATCGCCGTGGTGATGGGTGATCAAATACGCTGCGACCGCGACGTTGTTATCGGCCAGGTAGCGTTGGACGGGCGCCGCTTCCCCTGGATCGACAACGATGACCTGATCTGCATCGCCGGCACGCAGAATCCAGATATAGTTGTCCGACAGCGCGGGTATTGCATAGACATCGAGCATCGCTGAATGTTGCCAAGGCCCTTGCGTAAAATCAACGACTTCGGTGAGGTCGCGATGTCTCAGACACCGGGCAGGCAGAGATCGGCGGGCGCTAGGGGGCGTGCCCGAATCGAAGGCGCGCTGTTGACCGATGTCGTCGGGCGGATGGCGGGTTATCGCGGGCTCATCGTCGGGCCCATGTCCGCCTTGCCAGACCGGCGGCTGCCGTGGGCCACGCTGTCGCGTTGGCATATCGATCGCCGCCCCGGACCGGGCGTTGACGCTGTTTTCGACGGGGCGAGCCTGCCGGTCATGAGTGGCAGCATCGACGTGCTGATCTTGTCGCACGGGCTAGAAATCTCACCGGAGCCGCACCGTCTGATGCGCGAATGTGCCCGGGTGTTGAGCCGGCGGGGTCAGTGGCTGTCGCTGGTCGACAATCCGATATCGCCCGCGGTGATCGGCCGCGAACTGTGGCAGGTCGGTACCCTTCCCAGTGCGTGTCGGGCCGTGCCGCGGGCAGCGCGCTTGATCGACTGGCTGCGGCTGATGGGTTTTGAAACCACCGATGCGTGGCGCTACGGCACTTGGCTTGGCCGCGTTGCGCCGCAAGGCTTGGCCATGAGCACGCCCGGTCTGGCGCCGTTGGGTTGGCTTTTCGGTGGCTATGCGGTGTTGGCAAGGCGCCACGTCCGGCCGGATGCTACGACGGGTCGGCGCCGTATGGTTGATGTGCCGCGGGGGGCTGCACTGGCACGCCGAGCCCACGATACGAGTCGCCAGTCGTGAAAGGGCGGCGTGCATGGGCTACCATGCGCGCGATGACGAAAAAGGTCACGATCTATACCGACGGCGCCTGTCGCGGCAATCCGGGTCCCGGCGGCTGGGGCGCGCTCCTGGCCTACGGCGAGCATGAACGCGAGCTGTGGGGCGGCGAAGCCAATACCACCAATAACCGTATGGAACTGACCGCGGCCATTCAGGCCCTCGAGGCGCTGTCGCGGCCTTGCCAGATCGACCTGCATACCGATTCAACCTATGTGCGACAGGGCATCACGGCCTGGATGCACAACTGGAAGAAAAACGGCTGGAAGACCGCGGCGAAAAAACCGGTGAAAAACGCCGAGCTTTGGCAGGCCCTGGACGCGGCCTGCCAGCGACACGACATCGATTGGCACTGGGTCAAGGGCCACGCCGGGCATCCGGGCAACGAAGCCGCCGACCAGCTCGCCAACCGCGGCATCGACGAGCTGCTGGCTAGCTGACGCGACGCTCGCGCAAGGATTTTTATCCGCAAATAAACGCAAATAAACGCTAATTAAGACAGAACTAGTCGATAAAGCGCGCGGCGGATGCCGGCCGCGTGAGCGTTCAACTGTCTTGAAGCGCTGTATTCATTGGCGTTTATTCGCGTTCATTTGCGGACGAACAACAGAACGGAAAAAGCCTCGGAGGCCAAAGGCCCATGCGACAAATCGTGCTGGATACCGAAACCACCGGTATGGACTATAACGACGGCCACCGCATCATCGAGATCGGCTGCGTGGAAATGGTCAGTCGGCGCATGACCGGCAACGATCTGCATATGTATATCCACCCGGATCGCGAGATCGATCAGGGCGCTATCGACGTGCATGGCATTACCCTGGATTTTCTGGCCGACAAGCCGCGCTTTAACGACATTGCCGAGCGCCTGGCGGCCTATTTGGCCGATGCCGAGCTGATCATCCACAACGCGCCGTTCGATCTGGGGTTTCTCAACCACGAGCTGGGCATGGTCAATGCCGGCCACACCAAGCTGGAAGAGGCAGGCCCGATCATTGATACGCTGGCCGATGCGCGCCAGCGTTTCCCCGGCCAGCGCAACAGCCTGGATGCGCTCTGCAAACGCTTCGAAATCGATAACTCCAACCGTGAGCTACACGGCGCGTTGCTCGACGCCCAGCTGCTGGCGGATGTCTATCTGCGTATGACCGGCGGCCAGATCGATATCGGCCTGGCCGCCGAGTCCGATGAAAGCTCGAACGCGCTGGCCGGCTCGGACCTGGCCTCCTACCTGGCGGCCGGCGCCCGCCCGCGGGTGCAGCGCGCCAGCGCCGATGAAGGCGAGGCCCACGAGGCCTATCTGGACATGCTGGGTAAGGCCGCCGGGGGCGACGCCCTGTGGCGCACGCTGAAACACTGACCCCGGCGATTTGACGTCGGCCGGCCCGGTTTTGGCGCCCGGCCGGCGGACACGCCGCGTGGGATCAGTAGTAGATCAGCAGATAGGCGGCCAGCAGCGCAGTCACCCACAGCAGCATCACCCCGGACGTCCAGGTGCGTGCGGCCACGCCGTTGGTGCCAAAGCCCTCGGTCAGCCAGTGCTGGGCCACGCCGGCCAGCTGGGCCAGACCGCGCACGAGCCCTGCGCGAAGCGCGCTCACACCGCGATGGATAGCCCGCCCGGCGGCCGGCAGTGCTGCCCGGTAGAGCCAGTCGGTATCCAGATTCACGCCGCGTACTTCGGGCGGATACAGCCCGCTTCTAAAGAGCACCACGAAGGCCAGGGCAGCAAACATGAGCAGCTGCAGCTGGTTGACCACGTGCGTGGTGGTATAGGGTGAGTAGTCCACATCAAACGGCAGAATCGCGTAGAGCGGGGCCGGGTACACGCCGATGCCGATACACAGGGCTGCGGTGGCGCCCATGGCCAGCAGCATGTTAAGCGGGGCCTCGCGGACCCGGAAGCCGGCATCGTGATGGAAAAACGAAAAGAACGGCACCTTGATACCGGAGTGGTCGAGCACCCCGGCCGAAGCCACGAGCATGGCCATCCAGGCAATCCAGTGATGATTCTCGGCCGCAGCCGTGAGAATCATCGACTTGGTCACGAAACCGGAAAACAGCGGAAACGCCGAAATCGACATCGAACCCACGATACAAAAAGCCGCAGTCCAGGGCATAGACTTGTACAGCCCGCCCAGCTCGCTGGCCTTGACCGTGCCCACACGATAGAGCACCGCGCCCATCGACATGAACAACAGCCCCTTGTAGAGGATATGCGCGAACGCATGGGCTGCTGCGCCGTTGAGCGCCAGCGGGGTGCCGATGCCGATGCCCACGACCATGAAGCCCAGCTGGTTGTTCAGGCTATAGGCCAGCACACGGCGCAGGTCGTTCTCGATCACGGCAAAGAAGATCGGGAAGATCGTCATGATGGCGCCGATGGTGATCAAAGCCTCGGTGCCGGCATAGCCGCGGGCCAGCGAGTAGATCGCCAGCTTGGTGGTATAGATCGACAGAATCACCGTGCCCGAGACCGTGGCCTCGGGGTAGGCATCCTGGACCCAGTTATGCAGCAGCGGGAAAGCCGCCTTGATGCCGAATGCCGCGAAGATCAGCAGCCCGCCGGGCGTGGCCAGGCCCAGGTGGTTGAAGGCGATCGAGCCGGTGGCGTGGTAGTGGATGATGGCCCCCATCATCAACAGCAGCCCCGAAATCACCTGTATGACGAGATAGCGCAGACCCACGATATGGGCCTTGATAGTGCGCTGCGCCCAGATGAGGAATACCGAGGCGATGGCCGTGGCTTCCCAGAAGATGAACAGGGTGACCAGATCACCGGCCAGCACCGCCCCCACGGCAGCCCCGGCATAGGCGAGTGCTGCCACGTGCTGCAGCCGGTCGTTGACGTGCAGGGCATAGAGCCCGGTCAGAAACGCCGCAATGAGAAAGATGGTGGCCCAGATGCGCGACAGGCCGTCCACGCGCAGCGTCGTCAGGTCAAAGCCAAACAACGACAGCTGCCCGTATTCACCCATCGGCAGCTGCCACAGCAGCGCCAGGGCAGCGGCTGGAATAGTGAGCAGCCATACGCCATGTAGCCATCGCGGCAGGGCGGCAATCAGCAGCGCGCCCAGCATGAGAACCAGCGCCGGGCTGGCCAGTGCGTGACCCAGCCAATCACTCATGCGTGTCGTCCTCTATCGGCGTCTGCAGGCTCTGACGGGCCTGTTCGTCGTAATAGTCTTCGTCGCGGCGCAGCAGCGGTCGTGCGAGCTTGGCCGACAGCACGATGAAGCAATAGGCCACGAAGCCCGCCAGCGGATAAAAGCCGAACCAGCCGTCAAAGCCAAAATGTGGATGCTTGGCATAGAAGAATTCGGCGGCCAGCAGCCCGGCGCAGATCAGGGCGATCAAGGCGATGAGCGTCTGGATGACCGGTTTGCGCTCGAACACGCCCGGTCGCGTCTGGGGCTGGGTCATGCCGTGCTCCCGAACGACCCGGCGATGAAATCGAGTATCGGCCGGGCATAGAAAAACAACACCACACAGCCGGTGGCCGTGATCATCAGCGGTATCACACAGGCCGCCGGCGCTTCGGAAAAGCCGCGCGGAGCCTGGTCATCGGCCGGCAGGAAGAACGCCCGGGCCGGTATATCCAGCAGATAGACGATATTCAGCAGCGACGATACCGCCAGCACGCCCAGCACGATCTGCATATCGACATCCAGCGCCCCCGACATCAGATACCACTTGCTCCAGGCTCCGGCCAGCGGCGGCAGGCCGATCAACGACAGAGCCGCTACCGTGAACGCAGCAAAGGTCAGCGGCATCGCTCGGCCCAGGCCGTTGAGCTGGGAGACATACTTGCGGTGCACTGCGGTATAGATGGCCCCGGCACAGAAGAACAGCGTGATCTTGCCAAAGGCATGGGCCACGATATGCAGACCGCCGGCGGCGGCCCCGAGGCGCGAGGCCATCGCTGCTCCAAGCACGATATACGACAGCTGGCCGATGGTGGAGTAGGCCAGGCGTTTTTTCAGGTTGTCGCAGTAGATCGCCACGATCGAGGCCGCCAGCAGCGTGAACGAGGCCAGCCACACGAACGGCTCGGAGGCTCCGGTCACCTGCAGAAAGTCGATGCCGAAGATATAGACCGTGATCTTGAGCACGGTAAACGCGCCGGCCTTGACCACCGCCACCGCGTGCAAGAGGGCCGACACTGGCGTGGGGGCCACCATGGCCGCGGGCAGCCAGCGATGGATCGGCATGACTGCGGCCTTGCCCACGCCGTAGATGAAGGCGCCGTATAGCCCCATGGCGGCCAGACCGCCGAGGCCGGTATCGGCGAACACGCCGCCGGGGGTGAAGTCCACGTTGCCGGCGATCAGCCAGGTGATGACGATGGCCGGCAGAAACAGGCCGATCGAGGTGACCATCAGGATGCCGATATACACCCGGCCGCTGTCGCGTGACTCGACGTCTTGATGATGGGTGACCAGCGGATAGGTGGTCAGCGTCATCATTTCGTAAAACACGAAAAGCGTCAGCAGGTTGGCTGAAAACGCCATACCGATGGCGGCCGAAATGGCCAGCGCGAAACAGACAAAGAAGCGGGTCTGATGGGGCTCGTCGTTGCCACGCATGTAACCGGCGGCATACAGCGTGGTCAACGGCCAGAGGGCGGCCGCAATGAGCGCGAAGATCAGCCCGAACGGCTCCAGCGCGAACGCCAGATCCAGCCCCGGCAGAATCGAGAACACACTGAACGACGGGCGCGCGCCGGCGGCCACCGGGCCGATGAAGGTGGCCACACCCACCAACAGCGCGACCCCGGTGGCCAGGCTGATGGCCTCGCGCAGGTTGGGCCAGCGCCCGAACAGGGCCACCGGCAGCGCCATCACCACCGGCCAGGCCACGAGCCAAGCAAGCCAGACATCACTCATGTGCCACCCCCGACGAGCAGGGCCGCCGCGCGGCCGGTGGCTTCAAGCTCGGGCGTGGCATGTACGCCGATGGCGATATTGATCGCGATGAGCGCCCAGGTGGCGACTTGCATACCCAGCGGGGCCTCGCCGTGTTGGTGATGGGATACATCGTCGGGTAGCGGGCGGAAGTACAGGGCTTCGATCACGCGGCCTACGTAGATGATCGACAACAGCGAGGCCACCAGCAGCACGGCCATGACGCCGTAGCGCCCGGCCTCGAACAACGCGCTTAAAAGCGCCCACTTGCTGATGAAACCGGCCGTGGCCGGCACACCGATCAGGCTCAGGCCGCCGACCACGAACGCCGCCGAGGTCAACGGCATGGCACGCCCCAGACCGGCCAGGTCGTTGATTGAGGAGGCCCGTACGCGCCAGATCATGGCCCCCACAGCCATGAACAGCGCACCCTTGATGATGCCGTGGTTGAGCAGATGCACGAGCCCGGCGGATACGCCGGCCGTGCTGGCCAGCGCGAACCCGGCCACGATATAGCCCATCTGGGCCACACTCGACCAAGCCAGCAGGCGTTTCACATCGGTCTGGAAGATCGACGCCAGCGAGCCCGCGATCATGGATATAGCGGCCAGCGTCAGCAGTAGCGTGCCCAGCGGCAGCGAGCCGAAGGCATAGCCCACGCCGAATATCGTGAACACGAAACGAAACAGCGCATAAACAGCGACCTTGGTGGCCGTGGCCGCGATGAACGCCGACACCGTGGACGGGGCATAGGTATAGGCGTTGGGGAGCCAGATATGCGCCGGCATGAGGGCGGCCTTGAGCGACAGACCCACTACCACGAAGGCCAGCCCGGCTTGCACGGTTCGTGTGTCATATACCCCCGGCAGACGCTCGGCCAGATCGGCCATGTTGAGCGTGCCGGTCATCATGAAGATTAGGCCAATACCGATGAGCAGGAACGTACCGCCCACCGTGCCCATGATCAGGTACTGAAACGACGACAGCAGCGCGCGTCGCTTCGGGCCCATGGCAATCAAGGCATAAGACGACAGCGACGAAATCTCGAGGAACACGAACAGGTTGAAGGCATCCCCCGTGACGGTGATGCCGATCAGCCCGGCCAGGCACAGCAGCATCAGCGCAAACACCAGGTATTCGCGCTCGATGGTGATTTCCGAGGCGATGCTCTTGCGGGCATAGATGCCGGTCAGCGCGGCCACCCCGGTCACCAGCAGCAGCACCAGTGCGCTGTAGGTGTCGATGACCAGCTCGATGCCAAACGGCGGCGCCCAGTCGCCCACGGCATAGCTGACCTGGCCGGCGATCTTGGCCTGCACGAACAATAGAAACGCCATGCCGAAGGCCGACCAGCTGGCCAGCACATACAGCAGCCAGGCCGCGAACGCCCGGTGTGCCAGGACACAGAGCGGGGCGGCCAGCAGCGGCACCACCACCACCAGCACCGGCATCTGATTGAAAAACGCGGTAATCATCCGGGACGCCGCTCCGTAGGCTCGGTGCCGTCGTCGGCGTCGTCGGCCGCGTGGGCCTCTTCGGCCTCGGCCTGCTCGCTACGGGCTTCCTCGCGGGCTTCTTCGCCTTCCGAGGTGGCTAGATCGGCAGCCAATACGTCGTCCTCTTCGATAGAGCCATAGGCTTCGTTGATCCGTACGATCAGCGCCAGTCCCAATGCCGTGGTGGACACGCCGACCACGATAGCGGTCAGGATCAGCACCTGGGGCAGCGGGTGGGCATAGACCGGATTACCGTCGATGATGATCGGCGCGGTCGAGCCATGGATGCTGCCCATGCTGATGTACAGAATGAACACCGCACTCTGGAACACGCTCAGCCCGATGAGCTTCTTCACCAGGTTGTCGTGGGCGATGACGGTATAGAAACCGATCATCATCAGCCCGATGACGATCCAATAGTTGAACAGCCCCGGCAGGGTTTCGGTGAGAAACTGGGTCATGTGATGTCGTCGGCGTCGTAGTCGTCGGCCTGGCCGTGATCCTCGTCTTCGTCGGGGTTGTTCTGGCGCCCGCGCCCGGCGAACACATAGAAGATAGCGATCATCACCGAAGCCACGGTGATGCCCACGCCCAGCTCGATGACGATCAGGCCGTAGTACTGGCCGCCGTGCGCGGCCAGGCGGTCGTAGTCCAGAAAATTACCGCCCAGCAGAATGGTGGCCACGCCGGTGCCGCCGTAAATGAGCAAGCCCAGCGAGGCGCCAATACGCAGCAGGGTCGGCGGCACGGCAACGCGCGCGGCCTCGACGCCAAAGATCAGCCCGTAGAGAATGATGGCCGTGGCCAGAATCACGCCGGCCTGAAAGCCGCCGCCCGGGCTGTACTCGCCGTGGAACTGCACATAGAAGGCATAGAGCAGAATCGGGGCGATGACGAACTGCGAGACGATGCGCAGCACGGTATGTTCGCGCATGCAGCTACTCCTTCGTACGCTTGCGGCCGCGCCGGCCGCGCCGGCCGCGGCCCAAGAGCATCAACGCGCCCATGCCCGCCGTGAACACCACGGCCACCTCGCCCAGCGTGTCGTAGCCGCGATAGCTGCCCAGCACCGCGGTCACGGTGTTGGGGATATGAATCTCGTGCTGGGAGTCCACCAGATACTTGTCGCGCAGCGGGTGCTGCTGCACCGGCGTGTCGGGGCTGCCGAAGTGCGGCATATCCAGGCTCGCATAGATCAGGATAGCGCCGGTGATGACGGTCACCGCCAGCCCGATCAAGCGCCGGGAGGGCTCCACCGGCTTCTCACGGGCGCGGGTCAGACCGAACGTGGCCAGAAACAGCACCGTGGTGATACCGGCGCCGACCGCGGCCTCGGTGAGTGCCACATCCGGGGCACTCAAGACCGTGAACAGGCTGGCCGAGAGCAGGCTGAACAGCCCGGTGAGCATGGCCACCGGGAATAGATGACGCCAGCGCGCCAGGGCCAGCGCCACGGCGGTCAGAAACACCAGCATCCCGAAATTGAGCGCAAGCGACGCGGTTATGGTCATCGGGTGCGTCCTTGATCGTCGTTGTCGTCGTCGATGACCGGGTCCACGCCGTCCTGTCGCGCGGCACGGGCCATGGCATGGGTCGCGGTCGGGCTGGTGATCAACAAGAAGGCAATGATCAGCACCAGTTTGATGGCCACGAGCCCGATGCTGGCCTGAATCAACAAGCCCAGCAGAATCAACAGCATGCCGCCGGTATCAGCTACGGAGGCCGCGTGCACACGGGTATATAGATCCGGCAGGCGCAACATGCCGATGCCGCCCACGATGCACAGCAGCGCGCCGGCCCCGATACATGCCCAGCTCAGCGCATGGGCCACGGTGGCCCACAGCCCGGCCTGCCCGAATGCCTCAAACATCGCTGTCGTCCTCGACGTCGCCGGCCCAGCCCAGATCGCCGTACTGCATGAACTTCAACACCGCCACGGTGCCGATGAAGTTGATCAGCGCGTAGGTCAGGGCAAGGTCCAGGTAATCGGTTCGCCCGCCCAAAAACGCCAGCAGGGCGATGACCAGAACGGTCTTGGTGCCAAACAGATTGATGCCCAGGATGCGGTCATAGACCGTGGGGCCGAGCAATACACGAATCAGGATCAGCAGCATGGTCACAGCCACGCCGGCAAGCCCGGCGGCATACATCATTGCGTGCGCTCCGAATCGGTGTGCGCAGAGCTAGGACTTTCCAGCCAGCAGACCTTGGCGTTCATTTCGCCCTCGGTGACGTCGGTATCGGCAATGCGCGAAAGCGAATGGATCACGGCCTGTCCGCCCTGCAGCTCGATGGTCACTGTCCCCGGTGTCAACGTGACCGAATTGGCGAAGATAGCGCGGCCGAGGTCGGTGCGCTGGCTGACGCGCACACGAACCAGTGACGGGTGGATATTGCGCGCCGGGCCCAGCAACTGGCGCACCACCTCGACGTTCGAGCGGGCGATTTCGGCCAGCAGCCAGACGGTATAGGCCGGCAGACGCGCCACGATCGAGATCGGCACGCATTCATCGTTGATCAGGCGCATGCGCCAGCACAGCCAGAACACCAGGCCGCAGGACACCGCGCCCAGCGACAGGAAAACGACGTTGTAATGACCCGACAGCGCCAGCCAGAGCACGACGAGTCCGATCACGAGTGCCAGGACGTGTCGCACTTATCGCCCCCGGGAAGAAAGAAGAGCCACGAAGTTACAAAAGCCCGCAGATTCGGTCAATTGCGGGTGCCGCGATCGCGCGCCAGCGCCTTGCGCCGGCGGTGGGCAAAAAACGCGATCACCGCGCTGGCTAGCAACAGGACACCCGAGATCGCCAGCTGGGATCCGTCGATGAGCTGGTCCGGGGAGAATGTCTGCTGCTCGAGCAGCTCAGGCAGGTTCACCGTGGCGCCAAAGCTGACGAAGGTGATCATGGGCGGCAACATGCCGATGATGCTGCCCAGCGTATAAGCCACCCACGGCACGCGAAGCAGCCCGCAGGCATAGTTGACCAGATCAAATGGCAAGAACGAAGCACGCAGGACCAGCACCGTGGGAAAGGCCTGCTCGCGCAGCAGGCGCGAAAAAGCCGCGATGCGCGGGCTTTTGTCCGAGTCGCCGTCGCCTGTGACGTCCGTGCGGAAAAAGCGGGCCAGCAGATAGGCGGTCTGGGCCGAGGCGTTTTCGCCGATCAGGCCGTAGATCAGGCCGGGCCCGAAGCCAAACAGGCTGCCGCCGGCAATAGTGAGCCACATGGCCGGAAAGAAGGTCAGCGGGCGCAGGGCATAGATCAAGATATAGACCAGCGGGGCCACGGGGTTGTCGACCACGTAGCGATAGACCAAGCCCATGATCTGGCGAATCGTCAGGTCTTCGTGCAGCACCCAGAGCAGAAGCGCACCGAGCAGCAGCGCCCACAGCAGGCCGGCAGCGATACGGATCTGGTTGCGGCGGCTGGGCGTGGTGGTCATCGCTGGCTCGCGCTCGCCGTGATCAGGCGAAAATAAGGCGGATGGCGCTCGCGGGCCCGCTCGGCACAGGCATCGACCGACAGGCCCGCCTGGCTCAGCCATGCCGCGATTTGTGGCGGCCGAAAGCCCAGGTTGACGTGGTCGTATGCCGCCACGGTCGCGGCGTGTTCATGTTCGGCGATGGTGGCCACAACGAGGCGGCCGCCCGGCGCCAGCACGCGGGCGGCTTGGGCCACCGCCAACGCCGGATCAGCACTGTAACTCAAGGCGTGCAGCATGAACACCGAGTCAAAGACGCCGTCGGCAAACGGCAGGGCATGCATATCCCCCACCTGAAAGCCGACGTTGGCCCGGTCTGCCAGGCGCCGTCGCGCGGCCTCGATCACCGCCGGTGACAGATCCAGGCAGGTGAACTGCTTGGCATGCTCGCAGAGCAGCTCGGCCAGCACCCCGTCGCCCGAGCCCACGTCCAGAACACGCCCCAACGAGACACACTCGATGATGCTGCGAGAAATGGCCTCCCACGTGCGCCCGGGCGAATACTGGCGCTCCATGCGGCCGGCCACCGACTCGGCCCAGCCGCCGGCGCGGCTACGACGCCGCACGATTTCAGCGGCGCGCTCGCGGTCGCGGGCAATTTGGTCATCGTCGACCCGCTCAGACAGCAGTTGCCAAAGCGGGGAGAAATCGCTGGGCCAGTGGGTCGGCTCCACCCGATAGCGCGCGCTGGCGCCGACGCGCTCGTCGTAGACCAGGCCGGCCTCACGCAAGCGCGCCAGATGCGTGGATATGCGGCTCTGGGTGAGCTGGGTGACCGAGGTGATTTCGGCCACCGACAGGGGTTCTTCGCCCAGCAACAACAACAGCCGCAGCCGTGTGGGCTCGGCCAGAAGACGAAGCAGTTGGGCGCTGTGATCCAGATCAAGCATGCAGGAAAGGCCAGCCCCGCCTGGCGCATGAACGAGCCACATCGCGTGGGCCCGTACCGGTTGAACAAAAATCAAACAAAAAGGCCGCTCGGTGAGCGGCCCTCAGGCGTCTTTCAGCGACGCGAAGTCTAGCCGTTATTGCTGCCCGCGTCGTTGTTGTCCTTCTTGTTCTCGGTCGAGGTGCTGCTTTGAGCGCTCTTGGTATTGTTCGACCGCGTGCCGGTCTGTGTGTTGGCCGGGCCGTTCGTGCTGGCGCTGCTGCTCTGCGGGGTGGAGGCGCCTGTCTTCGTGCTTGAATCGGCTGCGGAGCTGGCCTGGCTCGAGGTCGCCTTCGACGCCTCGGACGGGCCACTCTGGCTCTGAGACGAGGCCTTGCTGGCGGCCGAGCTTGTACGCTTGCTCTGGCGCGTGCCCGAGCTGGCCGCACTCTTTTTGGCCGTGGTCGAGGTCTTCGCCGAGCTTGACGTCTTTGAGGTCGACGTCTTTTTAGACGCGCTCGATGTCGTGCCCGTCTTGCTGGGCGCAGCATTCGCGCTGCTCGTCGAACCGCTCTTCTTGGCCGCGGACGACTTGCTGGCAGTCTTTTTGCTCGTGCCTGCCGCAGCCGATTTGGTCTTGGTCGACGAGCTCTTGGCCGGTTTGCTGCTGCTGGCCGATTTGGCACTGGCCGACTTGGAGGCCGAGGATTTCTTGGCCGCGGTCTTGCCCGCGGCGTTAGCGCTGCTGGCAGACTTGCTGCTCGTCGCGCTTTTAGTCGACGTGCGTTTTTTGGCGGTGCTGGTCTTGGTGCTGGCCGAAGTCGAGGCGCGTTTGCGGCTTGTCGAGCCGCGCGATTGGCTTGCGCCGGGGGCGCCGGCCACTGCGTCACCGGCCTTGGTGGCAGCCTGGCGGGCTTCGTTTTTCAGATTGTCGGCAGCGTTCTCGGCCTGGTCGCCGGCCTTGTCAGCGGCGCGACTGGCCTGGCCGCGTGCCTTGTTGGCCGCGCGTTCGGCAGCTTCCTGAGCAGCTTGGCCGATGTCCTTGACAGTTTTTTCGTTATTCGACCAGCCGTCTCGAAACTGTTCGCTGACTTCACGACGGGTGTTGTCGAGGATAGCCAGGCTTTGGCGCGCGTTAGAAAGCACGCGGTCGATGGTTTCTTGAAGAAACTGCAGCTGGGCGATAGCCAGATCGCCCGGGGAGCCGCCGCTGCGAATCGCGGCAAGGCTCTGCAGGGCTTCGCTGTAATGGGTACGAATTGCGTTCAGCTCGTGCTCGGCGAGCTGCTCCATGCCGTCGTAAATCGCCTTGTTCGCACCCGAGAGCGCTTTGGTATAGCCCTTTCGCAGTCCGTCGATATCGTTTTTGATCTGCTTGATCGGATTGTGGTGCTTGGAACGGGCCATGCGAAATACCGTTGCCATCGAATAATGGCGATAGATAAGCATGGTGCTCCGGGCATGTCAAAAAACACGAAAAAGCCCGTATCGAAAGGCCCGGCATGAGCCGGGTATGGTTTTTCCACGCCTTCCAAAACAAGGGATGAGCCGGTCGGGGCCGATTGTGGCGCTGTGATCAATACGCTACCGTATCGTCCAGCTTTGTTAAGAGCGCATGCGGCCGGGTCTGGCCCGGTACGGCTAACAAGTTGGGAGTGCGTCCTATGCTTTATGAAGGCAAGAAACTCACGGCAGTCCTCGATGGCGAGATCGCGGTGCTGTGCTTCGATGCGGCCGAGGAATCGGTCAACAAATTCGACGAGGCCACGGTGGCCGAGCTGGGCGAGGCCGCCAAGGCGGTGGCCGGCTCCGGCGCCAAGGGGCTGCTGGTGACCTCGGCCAAGCCGGCGTTCATTGTCGGTGCGGACATCATGGAGTTCGGCGCGCGCTTCAAGCTGCCCGACGATGAGTTCGCCGCGGGCGTGGCCGATTCACTGGCGGTGTTCAACGCCATCGAGGATCTGGACATGCCCAGCGTGACCGCCATCAACGGAATGGCGCTGGGCGGCGGCCTGGAAATGTGTCTGTCCACCGATTATCGGGTGATGGGCCAGGGCGCCCAGATCGGCTTTCCCGAAACCCAGCTGGGCATCTATCCCGGCTTTGGCGGCACGGTGCGTACGCCGCGCCTGATTGGCGCCGACAACGCGATCGAGTGGATTGCCGACGGCAAGCCTCGCCGTGCCGATAAGGCGCTGGCGGTGGGCATCGTGGATGCCGTGGTGGCCGACGACCAGCTCGAGGCCGCGGCCCGCGACCTGCTGGCCCGCGCGATTGCCGGTGAGTTCGACTGGCAGGCCCGTCGTGCGCTGAAGACCGGCCCGCTAGCGCTGAACAAGACCGAGGCCGCCATGACCTTCGAAACCTCGAAGGGTTATGTACTGGGCACCACCAAGGGCAACTATCCGGCGCCCGTGGAAGCCATCAAGCGCATGGCGCAGGCAGCGCATCTGGCGCGCGATGAAGCCCTCAAGGTGGAGACCGAAGGCTTCGTCAAAATCGCCAAGACCCCGCAGGCCGCGGCCCTCATCCAGCTGTTCCTCAACGATCAGCTGATCAAGAAGAAAGGCAAGAAAGCCGGCAAGATCGCCCACGAGATCAACCAGGCCGCTGTGCTGGGGGCGGGCATCATGGGCGGCGGTATCGCCTATCAATCCGCATCCAAGGGCGTGCCCACCTTGATGAAGGACATCAAGGAAGACGCCATCGACCAGGGCCTGGACGAGGCCGCCAAGCACTTTGCCAAGAGTGTGGAGCGCGGCAAGCTCGACAATCGCGGCATGGCCACCGGCATGTCGCGGATTCGTCCGACGCTGTCCTATGCCGAGTTCGAGGGCGTGGATGCGGTCATCGAGGCCGTGGTCGAAAATCCCAAGATCAAGAAGAGCGTGCTGGCCGAGACCGAGGATGCTGTGTCGGAGACCACTATTCTGGCCTCCAACACCTCGAGCATCTCGATTGATGATCTGGCCACCGCGTTGAAGCGGCCCGAGAACTTCCTGGGCATGCATTTCTTCAACCCGGTGCATCGCATGCCGCTGGTCGAGGTCATTCGTGGCAAGGCCACCTCGGATGAAGCCGTGGCGACTATCGTGGCGTTTGCCCACACGCTCGGCAAAACGCCGATCGTGGTCAACGACTGCCCCGGTTTCCTGGTCAACCGCGTGCTGTTTCCCTACTTCTTCGGTTTCCAGCAGCTGGTGGCCGACGGCGCCGACTTTGCGCATATCGACAAGGTCATGGAGCGTTTCGGCTGGCCGATGGGCCCCGCCTATCTCTCCGATGTCGTCGGTATGGATACTTCACAGCACGTCGAAGAAGTGCTGGCCGCGGGTTATCCCGATCGAATGAAGCAGGACGAGACCTCCTCGCTGGATGTCATGGTCGAGAACGGCCGGCTGGGCCAGAAGACCGGCTCGGGCTATTACAAGTACGAGCAGGACAAGAAAGGTCGCCCCAAGAAGTCACAGGACCCGGAAGCCTACGAGCTGATCGCTAAGGTGCAGCGGGGCGATGCCACGCCCAGCGCCGAGGAGATCGTCGATCGCATGATGATCCCGATGATCATCGAGGCCGCGCGCGCCTATGAAGAGGGTATTGCCGACACGCCCAACGAAGTGGATATGGGGCTGATCATGGGCCTGGGCTTTCCGCCGTTCCGGGGCGGGGCGTTCAAATATGCCGATGCGATGGGCTTGAAGGCCGTCTGCGACAAGGCCGATCAGTACGCCCATCTGGGCAAGCTCTACGAGCCGACCGAGCGCATGCGTGAAATGGCCGAGCGCGGTGACACCTATTTTCAGATGTCGTGAGCACGGGCTGCCACGGGACTGATTCGTCTAATTGGAGATCGACATGCAAGACATCGTGATCGTCGACGCCGTCCGGACCGCCATGGGGCGCTCGAAGGGCGGCATGTTTCGCAATACGCGCGCCGAAGAGCTGTCGGCCGAACTCATGAAAGCGCTGGTCGCTCGAAACGACCTGGACGCCGGGGAAATCGAAGACGTCATCTGGGGCTGTGTCCAGCAGACCAAAGAGCAGGGCCTCAATATCGGGCGCAACGCGGCGCTTCTGGCCGGGCTGCCCCACAGCGTGGCCGGTCAGACCGTTAACCGTCTTTGTGGTTCGTCTATGCAGTCGATCCACTCGGCGGTCGGCGCGATTGCGGCGGGCATCGACGGCGTCTATATCTGCGGCGGCGTCGAACATATGGGTCACGTGCCCATGGACTACAACGTGGATATTGCGCCGCAGCTGTCGCGTCAGGTCGCAAAGCCGGCGGCCATGATGGGCTTGACCGCAGAAATGCTGGCCAACATCCACGGCATCGATCGCGCGGCCCAAGACGCGTTTGCCTTACAAAGCCATCAACGCGCACACAAGGCGAATACCGACGGCGGGTTCGCCGACGAGATCGTACCCGTCAAGGGCGTCGACGACCAGGGCTTTGCGCGCATGTGCGACGCCGATGAAGTGGTACGCGCCGACGCCAGCCTGGAAGGCCTGGGCGCGCTGCGGCCAGCCTTTAATCCGAAGGGCGGCACGGTGACCGCCGGTAACGCCTCGGCGATCTCAGACGGCGCCGCTGCCGTGCTCGTTATGTCGGGCGACAAGGCGCGCGCGCTGGGTCTTAAGCCCATGGCGCGTATCCGCGGCATGGCCGTCGCCGGCTGTGATCCATCGGTGATGGGGCGCGGCCCGGTACCGGCGACGCATAAGGCGCTGGAGCGTGCCGGCGTAGCGCTGTCGGATATCGACTACGTCGAGCTCAACGAAGCGTTTGCGGCCCAGAGTCTGGCCGTGCTCAAGGAGCTGGGTATCGAAGATCGTCAGGATGTCATCAATATCCGTGGCGGCGCGATTGCACTGGGCCATCCGCTGGGTACATCCGGAGCAAGAATTACCGGCGCACTGGCGCATATTCTGAAAGATCAGGATGCCACCTTGGGGCTGGCCACCATGTGCATCGGCATGGGGCAGGGGATCGCCACGGTCATCGAGCGGCTGCGTTAGGGCGTATCTCATGACGACATGCTCTCGGCAACGCCTGAGTTGATCGTAAAAAAGCCGGCGTCACTTCGACGCCGGCTTTTTCTTGGCCGGTCTTATGACGACACGCCCCTCGGCTCGTTTAACCGGCGTTGTCCCATTCGGGGGCAAAGGACGGATTGATCATGCGTCCGTCGGGTGTGTGGAGACGATCTATGGCTTGCATGTCCTCGGCGCTGAGCTCGAAGTCGAAGATATCGAAATTGGAGGCCACGTGATCAGGGTTGGACGAGCGCGGCACGGCGATCACATCGTCTTGTTGGACCAGCCAGCGAAGTGCGACCTGGCCCGCGTTCTTGCCGTGAGCCTGGCCGATGCGCGTGAGCGTTTCGTTGGAAAAGACTTCGCCGCGCGCCAAGGGGCAATACGCCGTCAGCGACATATCGTGCTCGGCAAGGGCGTCACGCACGGGCGCCTGACTTAGAAACGGGTGATACTCAACCTGGTTGGTGACCAGCGGCACCGGCGAGGCGTGTACCGCCTCGCGGATCAACGCGGTGGTGAAGTTGCTTATGCCGACGTGGCGGGCCATGCCGCGACGTTTCACATCCGCCAGCGCTGCGGTGGTCTCGACGATTGAGACATCAGCGTTGGGCCAGTGCAGCAGCACCAGGTCGACATAATCAGTCCCTAGCTTGTCGAGACTGTCTTCGAGAGCGCTTTGAAGCGCACCATCGTGAAAATCGTCCGTCCAGATTTTAGTGGTTAAAAAGATATCCTCACGCGGGATACCGGACTATTCAATGCCACGACCCACCGCCGCTTCGTTGTCATACATACGTGCCGTATCGATGTGCCGATAGCCCACCTTCAAGGCGTGTTGAACCATGGCCTCTGCGTCTGCCGGTTCAAGCTCGAATGTACCAAAGCCCAACGCTGGAATCCGAGCGCCGTTAGCGTTGACGAAATTCATGGATTTTCCTGTATAGAGCAAGTATCTGTCCGAGATATGGTGCGTAACGGCTCTGAATCAAGCGGTCGTCGGCAAGACGGGCTGCGCATCACGGAGCGGCTCTCAAGCGTTTGCCACGCATGACACGCACTCTTTTATCGGGAATGGTCGACAGCGCGGGTGATCCAACTTGTTGATCATCAAAATATAATGACCCCGCAGCGTTTATAAAAACAGCTACGGCAGGGCTAAAAAAGCCATAGAGTCACGGTTTCGTAACAAAGCGCACTGAACCTACGCCTTGGCACTAAGGTCGCCATCGCCAACTGGGGGGTTCGAGTGAGTTTTTCTTCGTGTCGTGTACGCGCACTGCATGCGTTGTGGGTTCTGGGGTGTGTGCTGTTGTCGTCGACAGTCTGGGCGCAACAGACGGTCGATCAATCACAGCGTGTTCAAGAAAACATCGACCAGGCCGGGCGACAGACTCAAAACAGAATTGATGATCTGTCTGAAAAAGCCCGGAACATGCTCGACGAATATCGTCGAGCGAAAGACCAGGCCGCTGGGCTCAAGGTTTACAACCGTCAGCTGGCCACGCAGGTCGATTCACAAAACGAAGAACTCGACTCTATCCAGAGTCAGTTATCCAATATCGACCAAACCAAGCGTGAGTTCGTGCCGTTCATGGTGCAGGCGATCGACACGCTTGCCGTATTCGTGCAGCGAGATGTCCCGTTTCTGGTGGACGAACGCGAGCAACGGGTCGCTGACTTGCGCGAGTTAATGGGCCGTGCCGACGTGACCACGGCCGAGCAGTTCCGCCAGATCATGTCGGCTTATCAGACCGAGATCGACTACGGCAGCAATATCGGCACCTACGAGGGCGAGATCCAGCTCGACGGTGAGCCGCGTACCGTCGAGTTCCTGCGGATCGGCCGGGTCGCGCTGTTGTATCAGACGCTCGACGGCCGCCAGACCGGCTACTGGAGCGCCGCCGAGGCCGCTTGGCGCCCGGCGCCGGATTATCGTCGTACGGTCGAGCATGGCATCAACGTAGCCAGCGAGCAGGCCCCGCCGGATCTGTTGAATGTTCCTTTGAGCGCACCGGCCAGCCCTCGGGTGCCGGCGACTTTTAAGACCGCCGCCGTCGAGAACGACAGCGAGCCACCTTCGCCCGCGGGGAACAAGACAAGTTCGTCTGAATCCAGCGTTGATGAGGCTCGCGCAGATCAGGATCAAGACAATGCATAAATCGTTCATCAACCGAGCGACGCCGTGGTGCCTGGCAGTCCTGATTGGCCTCGGGTTCATCACGCCGGCATTCGCCCAGGACGACAGCTCGAGCGGCGGCACGCTGCAGGATTTGCTGGAAACCGTGCGCTCCGAAAAACAGCAAGAAGCCAAGCGCAACGAACAGCGGATTCAGACATTCCTGAACCAGGTCGATCAGCGTCAAGCGTTGTTGGCACAGGCACAGTCGGATCTGCAGGCCGCCGAGTCGCGACAGGGTCGGCTTCAGGAGGCGTATGCAGCCAATGAAAAGAAAATCGGCGAGCTGCAGCAGACGCTGGACCAGCGAGCGGGTGACTTCGGCGAAGTATTCGGCGTTGTTCGCCAGGTTGCCGGTGATCTACGCTCGCGGCTGAACGGCTCACTGACCTCGCTTGAGGCGCCCAATCGTGGCGGATTACTCGATGCGATGGCCGATAGCAAAGGCCTGCCGCCGCTGTCTGAGGTCAGGCAGCTCTGGACCGTGATGCTTGATGAGATGGTGGCCTCCGGCGAGGTCAGCCGCTTTGAGCATGCCTTCGTCACGCCCGACGGCGAAACCGAGAACGGCGAAATCGTTCGTGTCGGCACCTTTAATGCCACCGTGGGCAGCCGGTATCTGCGCTATAACGGCGAGACCGAAGAACTCTCCGTGCTGGCTCGTCAACCGAATAGCCCATGGCCGGGTTATGCTGCGAACCTGGCCGACGCGCCGACCGATTCTCATTCTACGGTGTCCGGCGTCGTCGACCCGTCACGCGGGGCGATCCTCGGCTTGCTCATCCAGAAGCCCAACCTCTGGGAGCGGATCCAACAAGGCGGCCTGGTCGGTTATATCGTGATCGCGGTCGGCATCATCGGGCTGATTATCGCGATCGAGCGCTTGATTCGTCTGGTGCGAACCGAAGCCAGCATGCGCCGTCAGCGTAAGAAGCTCGACGAGCCGAGCGATACAAACCCGCTCGGCCGGGTCTTAAAGGCTTATCACGACAATCGCAGCACCGATGTAGAAAGCCTACAGCTGAAGCTGGATCAGGCTATTCTGGCTGATGTGCCGGGCCTGGAGCGCGGGCTGTCCACCATTCGCGTGCTCTCGGCGGTGGCGCCGTTGCTGGGTCTTCTAGGTACGGTGGTCGGCATGATCGCCACCTTCCAGGCGATCACCTTGTTCGGCACGGGCGATCCCAAGCTCATGGCCGACGGGATTTCCCAAGCGTTGGTGACCACGGTACTTGGGCTGGTCGTTGCCGTGCCCCTGGTGCTGATTCACAGCATGTTATCCGGGCGCAGCCGGCGGCTGATCCAGATGCTTGAACAACAGAGCACCGGCCTGGTGGCGGCCCACGCGGAGACACACCGTGCGTGAAGGCCTGGTCGACCTGTACTTCCAGATGCAGGACTTCATGGCCTCGGGCGGGCCCGTTTTATGGGCCATCCTGGCCTTGACGATTCTGCTTTGGAGCCTGATCTGCGAGCGCTACTGGTATTTCTTTCGGCGTCACCCGGCAGAGTTCCAGGCTGCGCTTGCGGCGTGGCATCGACGCGGCGACAAACAGAGCTGGTACGCCCAAGCGATTCGAGAAGCGTGGATCGCTGACCTGGATATCGGGCTCCGCCGATTCTTGCCGCTTTTGAACGCCGTGATTGCCATCCTGCCGATGACCGGCCTGCTGGGAACCATCACCGGGATGATTCAGGTGTTCGACGTTCTGGCAGTGACCGGTACCGGTAATCCCCGCGCGATGGCCAGCGGCGTATCGGCGGCCACCGTACCGACAATGGCCGGGATGGTGGCGGCGTTATCCGGGCTCTATTTCGCGACCCGGCTCAACCGCCTGGCCAAGACCGAGGTGCGCTCGATCACCGATCGCATTTCGCGTCTCGAGGACTGATTTGCCATGAGAAGTCGTTATACATCCGAAACACAGGACGACAACGCCATCGACATGACGCCCATGCTCGATGTGGTCTTCATCCTGTTGATTTTTTTCATCGTGACCACGTCGTTTGTCAAAGAAACCGGCGTCGATGTCACGCGGCCTTCGGCAGAAACCGCTGAGCCCAAGAAAGAGGCCAATATTCTCATTGGTATACGTGAAAACGACGAAGTCTGGATCGACAAGCAAAAAGTCCAACCGAACGCGATACGGGCCAACGTCGAGCGGCTGCTGGCCGAAAATCCGGACTCAAGCGTGGTGGTGGTGGCCGACGAGGGGGCGCGAACCGGCATTCTGGTCAAGGCATTGGACCAGGCACGGCTTGCGGGTGCTGACAACGTTTCGATAGCGGCCGATCGTGGAAGCCGCTAAGCCCAACAGCGCGCAACAGATGGCCGCGATCTGGGGCGGCGCCGGCAGGGGGGCCTTGCCGCGTTTCGCAGGCGGCCTGCTGGTGGCACTCGTCATTGCCGGCGCGTTGTTCGTGTTGATGATGGCGTTGGTATTCAACAGCAACTCCGGCATCACCGAAGACGACGGCTCCAATCCGATCAGTTTCGTCCGGCCGCCGGAACCAGAGCCCGAGCCAAAGACCAAGGAGCGCAAACCGCCGGACGAGCCCGAGCCGCCCGACGAGCCGCCGCCGCCCTCACAGCCAACGACCAGCACCATGGCCGAGCCACAGCCGCAGGCGCCGAACCTGGATGTACCCAATATCGATACGGCCTCGAATCTGAAAGGTCAGCCGTTCATGGGCAACGCCGGTGGGCCGACAGCAGCCGGCCAGGGCGCCGGTGCAGGCAACGTGGGCGGCTCGCTTCAGGTGGTCAAGCAGGTCTCACCGACGTATCCGTCGACAGCCAAGCAGGCACAGATCGAGGGTAAGGTCACCATGAGCTTTACCGTGAACCCCGACGGTAGCGTCAGCAATATCGAAATCATCGAAGCCAATCCGCCGCGAATGTTCGATGCCGCGGCCAAGCAAGCGATGGGGCGCTGGCGCTTCAAACCTGCCAAGGATAACGGTCAAGCAGTGGCCAAGCGGGCAACCCAGACAATGAACTTTACGCTCAACAACTAGTACGTCGGGAGTAAGACCGTCATGTACGAGACACGGTGGATTCGCTGTTCGGCCGCGCTACTGATGGGGCTATCGCTTTTGGTCGGCGCGCCGAAGGCCCTGGCGGCTGAAAAGTCGTTGTCGCAAGCGAATTATGAAAAGCTCAGCGAAGCCCGTGATCTCATGAACGGCGGCAACTACGGCCAAGCGGTCAACAAACTCAACGATCTGCTGAAAAAAGTGTACGGCGATGATTACGCCTCAGCCGTTGTGCTTCAAGCGCTGGGATATGCGCACCTCAACAACGACTTGAAACCGCTG
Source organism: Salinisphaera sp. UBA1666 (assembly GCA_002320455.1). Taxonomy (GTDB): domain Bacteria; phylum Pseudomonadota; class Gammaproteobacteria; order Nevskiales; family Salinisphaeraceae; genus Salinisphaera. The sequence goes on along the minus strand of DCKU01000043.1, from coordinate 7,490 downwards.
GCGATACAGGACTTCGAGCGCTCGCTGAGTCGCAAGGCATTGCCGTCGCAGCCGACGCTTGAAGTCCAGCATCTGCTGGGCCGCCTATATGCCGAAGAGGGGCACAACGATAAGGCACGCGCTACGCTCGAAGACTGGATCGCCTCGAAACAAAAAGATCCGAGCGCAGACGACTATATATCGTTGGCGAATGTCTATGCCCAGTTAGCCGACTACGACAAGGGAATCGCCGCGCTCGACGAGGCGATGCAGATGAGTGACGAAGTCCAGGAGTCGCATTACCAGCTGCTCGTGGCCATGCAGTACCAGAGCAAGCGGTACCAGGCAGCGACGGGCACGCTCAAAAAGATGATCGAACGTTGGCCGGATAACACACGCTATTGGTCGCAGCTGGCCAACATTTATCTGCAGGCCGGCGAAGACAAAAAAGCGCACTCGGTCCTTAAGTTGGCGTTTTACGATGACCGGCTGGAGAAAGAGACCGATATTCTCAATCTTGCCCGGCTCGGCATGAGCACCGGGGTGCCGGACCAAGCTGCGCGCGTTCTCGAAACGGCTCTCGACCAAGACACGATTAAGTCCAGCGAACAAACCTGGCGGCTGGTGGCGCAGGCCTGGCGACAGGCTAACGAAATACCACAAGCCGTCGCGGCACTGGATCACGTGGCCGAGTTCGGCCACGTCGGTGAGATTCGTCTGCGACAGGCCGAGCTCTACATGAACCATAACGATTGGGAGCAAGTGCTGGCGTACGTGAACAAGGCGATATCGGCCGGTAACCTTGATTCGCCGGGCAAAGCCTATCTGCTCAAGGGTATGGCTTATACACGCCTCAACGCGTACGACCAGAGCCTGGCGGCGCTCGAGCAGGCCAGGCAGTACCCGGACATGGCACCTCAGGCCGCGCAGTGGTCGCAGTATGTTGCGCGACGTAAAGAGCTCAACTCTTAAATAGACACAATGCGCCCGCTCAGTTCGGCACTTGGCTCGACGACCGGGCCGGGTATCGGACGCCGCATCGTTTCAACCGGGTTTGTCTGGTTTTCACGCTCTGGCGAAGTCCGCCCGCGCGCGAGTTCGGTGCAACGGGGTGCGTTGAATTTCATTCTGAATTTTCGAATTAATAATGTATGTGCCATTAAGTTAAATATAGCTCCTTAGAATAGAATAAAATAATTATAAAAAACAGTTGTTTATAAAATAATTTATTTATTTATTAAAAATGTAATATTAAAGAATTAGCTTAAGCCCTAAGCCGCCAGCGGCGGTGATGGGGGGAATGTTTAAGTCCGGGGCAATACTGCCGGGTTGCCCGTGATTCCTCGCGTAGTTCTTAACTCGGGACGCGAGCCTTTAACTCTCGTGTCTCGGTTTGATGCGAGAGTGCAATGTGGAAATACCTGCCAACGGCTGCGGTTGTTTTGGTCGCAAGCTGTCCGGTTATGGCTCAGTCTTCGGCCGGCGACTCCGTCGCGGCGACCACGGCAGGTTCGTCGGCGACTCAGGGCGAGGGCCAGTTGGTTCTCTTCGTCTTTGACGGGGACAGCCCCGTCTCGGGCGCACGGCTGAGCGCCGACGGGCAGGCCATCGGTAAAACCGGCGCCGACGGCGGCGTGGTGGCCCAGCTGGCGGCAGGCCAGCACCGCGTGGTTCTGCAGCGCGGCGGTAGCGCAGCACTGGATCTGAACATCATCACGCGGGCCGACGAGCAGGTTCGCATCATCGCCACCCTAAAAAACGGCAGCGATCCAGAACTCAATATCCAGGGCGGGGGCAACGGGCCGGTGCTAGCCGGTGCCGACAACGCCGGTGCCAGCGCCGGCACCCTGACCGGCATGATCACCGGGCCCAGCGGCAGGCCGCTGTCCGGGGCGAAGGTTCAAGTGCCGTCTCGGGGCGTCTCGGCCACAACCGGAGCGGACGGCCGCTTTGAGATCAAGGTGCCGCCCGGGACCTATAACCTGCGGGTGACGCATCCGAGCTACACCACCGGCTCGGCGGCCGGGCTGACGGTCGTTGCCGACGGCCAGGCGTCGGCCCAGGTGTCGCTTTCGGATAGCGGCATCAAGCTGGCCGATTACACGGTGACCGCGGAATACCTGGAAGGCAGCATCGCCTCCGAGATCGAGCTGCAGCGCGAGTCCGACCAGATCACCAGCGTGATCGGCGCCGAGCAGATTGCGCGTACCGGTGACTCCAACGCCGCCGAAGCCCTGCAGCGCGTCAGTGGCCTGCTCATCGAAAACGACCGCTATGCCGTCATCCGCGGGCAGCCGTATCGCTACACCCTGACCACGTTCAACGGCTTGCCGCTGCCCAGCCCTGACCCGGTCATCGAAGCCGTTCCGCTCAATCTATTTTCCGACACCATCCTGGCCAACATCCAGGTGCAAAAAAGTTACTCGGTGGATAAGCCCGGCAACTTCGGTGGCGGCCTAGTCGAACTGAACACGATTACAACGCCGGACGAGCCGTTTGCCACGTTCAAGATCAGCACCGGCGCGAACACTCTTGCCACCGGTGAACTGGGCCTGACTTATAAGGGCAGTAATGAAGACGCGCTCGGGCAAGACGGCGGTGAGCGAGAGCTGCCCAGCAGCGTGCCGGCCGATGCACAAACGCTTTCTGAGCTGCCAACTGAGGAGCGTCAGGCCATCGGTCGAAGCTTCGACGATTTTTATATCGTGGAAGAGAAGCAGCTGCCGCCAGATCTGGGCATGGAAGCCGCAGCCGGTCGATCGTTCAATACCGATTACGGCAAGTTCGGCGCTATTTTTACCGGCACCTACAACCACCAGTACCGCCGAGAGGTGGAGCGGGACAACGTGTACACGCAGTCCCAGGACACGCCGCGTATCTCTTTTCTAGAAAATCGTACCGACCGTCAGGTTCGCCTGAGCGGTTATCTGGCTCTCAGCGGCGAGTGGGATCAGCACAAAGTCAGCTCCAACACGCTGTTCGTGCGAGATTCACAGGATCGAACCCAGATCTCGGAAGGCTACGACTTAAGTAGTGACGGCCGCGAAGAGCGCCGGTTCTTGCTTGAGTTTCAGCGTCGTGATCTCTGGCTCACGCAGCTAGTCGGCGAGCACGACCTGGACTGGTTGAAAGTTGATTGGCGCGCCCAGCACGCAGAAACCGAACGTGACCGTCCGGATCGCTCAACCTACCGGTTCCAGCGACCGTTCGGCTCAACCGGCCCGTTGACGTTCTTTGATGACACGGGCCTGCAGCGTGACTTCAACACCGTCAACAGCGATCTCGACAGCTTTAACGGCGATGTCACCATCCCGCTGCCCGAGTTCGGGAAGCTGGACTGGAGCGTCAAGGGCGGCGGCGATTTCGATGACGGGAGCCGCGACTCTGAAACGCGTCGGTTCCAGTTCATTCCCGGCAATAGCGTACGGCTCGATCGGAAAGTGGTTGAGCAGGTCGTCAACGACAACCGCATCAACGACGACGGCTCGGGCGTTCAGTTCAGCGAAACCACGCTTTCGTCCGACGGCTACACGGCAGAAACACGTACTAGAGGCTACTACTTTGGTGGCCACGTTGCTTATGCCGAATGGATTGAATCAGATTTCGGGCTTCGTAACACCACGGCCAATTACGAAGTACTCACCGGGGGCGGCACCACCGGCGGCTTCGATGAGGAATTCTGGCTGCCCTCGGTCAATATCACCGGCTCGTTCACCGACAAGCTACAGCTTCGAGGCAGCTACGGACAAACCGTATCGTTTCCTCGTCTTGTAGAGCTGGCAGCAACGACCTTCTTCAATCCCGATACCGGCGAGCAGTTTCTGGGCAATCCAGATCTCAAGCCCACGCAAATCGATAGCTACGACTTGCGATTGGAGTATTACCCCTCGGCTACGGAAAACGTGAACTTTGGCGTTTTCTACAAGCAGCTGGAAGATTCCATTGAGCAGCAGTTCTTGCCTTTGGCCAGCGGTACGAGTCTGACCAGTTTCACGAACGGCCAATCCGGTGAAATTTTAGGTTTTGAAACCGGCGGCCGGGTGAGCTTCGATCGCGTTGTGGCAGCCGGTTGGGTGCCCTTTGACTGGGTATCAAAAACCTATTTTCAGGCTAACTTCGCGGTCACGAATTCAAGTGTCGAACTTGACCCGGAGGTCAGCGGTGCAGCCACCAATGCACGTCGTCCGTTGACCGGCCAGGCCGATACCACGCTCAACCTTCAGCTCGGTTACGACGGCGTTACCCAAGATTTCACGGTGATCTACAACCGGGTCGGCGAACGCCTGGATCAGGCGGGTACGCAGGGGCTGCCCGATATCTACCAGCAGCCGATCTCATTCCTCGGTTTTACCTACAGCATTGACCTGCCGACCCGTCTGCCGTTCCTCGGCAAGATTCCGACGGTTGAAGGTGCACAGGTGAAGTTCAAAGGCGCCAATTTGCTGAACGCCAAGCGTGAGTATCTACAGGGCGAGCGCCTTCAGAGAGAAATTGAATTTGGACGCTCTTTCAGCGCGTCCTTCCGTATCAACATGTTCTAGATGATTTTTGACGATCATGCGCCGCGTGCCGCCGGTGTCGATCTCCTGCAAGCGGTACAACACACCATCAAAGAGAGTTCTTTTATGAAGACACAACGAGTGGCCATACTGTTGACGGCCGCCTCGGTGGCCCTCGTAGCCGCCGGCTGCGGCGGCGATGGCTCGGATATCATCGAAGGCGATACCAGCTTTTCAGGCGTTGGCGGTCAGGGCGGCCAGGGCGGTTCGGGGCCTGCCGGTGGCGGTACAGGCGGTAACAATGGGGGCAACGGCGGCGGTCAGAATCCGTCCAATCCGGGCACCAGCGATTCTCCGGAAATCAACCCCACATCCGGTCTGGCCAGCAGCGGCGTCCGTCCGACGACCTACGGCCAAGGCGGCGGTTACCTGCAGGCCGGTTTTCTATATAACCAAAGCCTGAACCCGCTGCGCGCTGAAATCGATTCAAGCTTCAACGAATCGGGTATCGGCGTAAGTGACACGCCCATCACCCCGGGCACGGCCGGCAACTGCCCCGAGGGCACGGCAGAAACGGATGCCACGGCCACCTTGTTCGAAGGCACGGACCCGTTCCCGGTGTGTCGCATCACGCAGGCGTCGGTCGGCCAGCCCGGCAGCCAGGTGACTGAAATCAACCTGACCAACGATTTCGTCTATTACCTGGATGACCCGATTCGTATCGGCAATGGCTTTACTGACGGCATCGCTGCCAACGCCACGCAGAACGTCACCATGAACATCGAGGGCGGTGTTCAGATTTTTGCCAACCCGAACAACTCCACGGCAAATGGCGGCTCTTACCTGCGCATCACGCGCGGCGCCACGCTCAACGTGATGGGCACCCTTGAGACGCCGGTACTGATGACCGCGGCCCGCTTGAGCGGCGGAGAGATAGTTGATCCGAGTGACTTTTCTGGCATCGGCCAGTGGGGTGGCCTGGTCATCGACGGCTATGCGCCGGTCAATGCTCAGGGAAGCAACGGTCAGTCGATCAGTGAGGCGGCACCGGCCAACCAGACCAACTACTTCGGTGGCAACGACCCTGACGACAGCAGCGGGGAGATTCATTATCTTGTGATCGGCGAGAGTGGCGTGCCGATTCGCCCCGACGAAGAGGTGCAGGGCCTGACGCTGGAAGGCGTGGGTGCCGGCACCGAAATTGATCATGTTCAGGTGTTCGGCTCGCGAGACGACGGCATCGAATGGTTCGGTGGCACGGTTAACCTGCGTTATGTATTGATTAACGGCGCCGAAGACGATTCGCTGGACATGGACTTGGGTTTCCAGGGCACGGTGAAAAACGCTATCGCCGTCCAAAGCACCAGCCGTGGTAACCGTACGGTCGAGGCCGACAACAACGGCGATGGTTTCGGCTTTCAGCCCAAGACATCGCCCAATCTGGCCAACGTATTGCTGCTGGGCGCCGGCGATCAGCAGGGCGGCTCGGCCGGTCTGCTGCTGCGTGAAGGCTTTGGCGGTGATATTGAAAACAGCGTGGTCACCGACCTGCGCAACGTGGGCAACCGCAACGGCGGTGCTTACTCTCAGGGTTGTTTCGTGAACACCGACGAAGTCGATCGGGATCTGCAAGCCGCTGGCCTGGCCTTCTTCTGTCGCAACGATGATTCGAACCGTGTCCCCGGCACGGCCAACGTCAATCCGAACCTGTACCCGACCTGGTACAACGAAATGTTCCAGGAAGAGGGCACGTCCGGCGACAACCCGGGTAGCTTTATCGGCGGCGAAGACACGAGCCTTGAAGTGGATCCGAGCAGTTACGTGGTCACGACCTCGATTGAGCCGCAGACCATGGGCACCAACAACGGTTTCCAGGCCGATGCCTATATGGGTGCTGTAGATCCGCAGACGCCGGCCGGCCAGGAATGGTTCAAGGGCTGGACGGTTTCCGTCGAAGGCCAGTAATCCCCTGCGATAACCAAAATTAGATTCAAGCCTGTTGACCGCCGGCAATTGATGCCGGCGGTTTTTTTGTGTCTATTAAGAGAGCCACGCCGCCAGGTGAGCTCGGCTGTGTCGCGATCAGACGATCTGGTGAGACCTATTTAATGGCGAGGAGGGCCGCGCTTTCTCAGGAGGTAACCGGTCAGGCCTGCCGAGTGTGTGGCGCCATTAGCGCGACGGCGGCAAGATCGGAATCTGTACTCCGACCTGAAGCATATGCCCGTCGATATCAAAATCGTCGGCCGTGCTGCTTGAGCCTAGCTCAACGTCGACGTCGGCCTGGCGATAGCGATATTCGGCGCGCAGTGATACGCCCCACGGGTCAGGCACGCCCAGATCGCTCAACGCCAGTTTCGCACCGGCGCCGATATCCCAGAATGAGCCGGTTTCGCTGGGCTCGTCGCCGCGCCCGCCTACCCGATCGAAGTCGAACTGGCTGAGCCCATAACTGGCCAGCACATAGACCGGAAGCCGTTTCGGGATAGGGGATATCATGCCCGTGACCCCATACTGAAAAATACCGACTGTCTCAAAAACCGAATTATCGATGTTCGGCTCGCCGGCAAAGTTGGCAAATACCTCGCCTGTGAAATAGCGCGTGAAAGGCTTGCCGACGCTGACTGACCCACCGAAACTGTTATCAATTTTCGCGCTGTTGATGTCGCCGGGAAAAAGTACGCTAAACACCGGCGCTATATAGGGTCGGTCATCGAAGCGCAGGCTGTCGTAAGCCGCCAACGCGGTATCTGGCCGGTTTGAATCGGTTCGCGAGACCTCTGCCGTCGTCTGAGCGTGTGCTAATTGGGCTGCGGTGAACCCAATACACGTCGCGGCAAGATAAAAAGCCGTATTTCTGTCCATGATGCCCCCGAATACGAATGAATAGCGTTCTACCGTCAGATGTCTGTGCCACCGTCAGCGCGCAAAGACACAAGTCTGATAGTCAAACACTCGGGTATGACATGTCGGTGTCTCCATCAAAATGGGTTCTACCCCGTTTCCGCGGAC
>DCKU01000042.1:427-13459 GCA_002320455.1 Salinisphaera sp. UBA1666 | reverse complement strand
GCCACGATGCGGCGACTCGCGCCTTGCAGGACACACTGCGGACTCTCGACGAAGGCGCTCGGATGAAACCTCAACAGGCCCTAGCAAAGCTTGTCTGCCCACGTAGACTGAGACGTTAAACATGTGGCTGGGCCATCAGCGTGAACGACGAACAGACTCTCTATGAAGGCGATTTTCTACGGCTTTGCCGGACCGACACCTGGGAATACGTCAAACGCGTGAACGCCCGCGGTGCCGCCGTGATCGCAGCCGTTACCCCGGCCGACGAGCTGCTGTTGGTCGAGCAGCCCCGCCCGGCGCTCGGCGGGCCGGTCATCGAACTGCCCGCTGGGCTAGTCGGCGACATCGAAGGCGCTGAAGACGAAGATCGCGCGACAGCGGCAGCTCGCGAGCTGGAAGAAGAGACCGGCTGGCGGCCTAATCGCATGGTCTATCTCACCGGTGGACCGCCCAGCGCCGGCCTGTCGGGCGAGATCCTGTGGTTCTACCGCGCGCTCGATCTCACACATGTTCACGCCGGCGGGGGCGACGACAGCGAAGACATCACGGTCCACGCGGTGGCACTCGACCAGGTCGATGCGTGGCTGGCCGAGCGCGAGGCCGCAGGCATTCCCGTCGACCCCAAGGTCTACACCGGCCTGTATTTCATTCGCTGCCGGCCCGACCGGGTTTAGCGCCTTCGCCGCCCGTGCTCACCGGCCAATCAGCGTACGGGCATCAACGCGCTCGCATTCAACAGCGTCGAGCGTCGCCGCGGCCTCTGGCGCGACCGCCAGGCACGCCGCATAGTCGTCGTCTAAGTCCAGCCAGCGTAACGGCCAGTCGCGCTCGTCTAGGCGGGCGTGGCATCTCTCCAGCCCGATCGCGCGCACTCGCGCCAGGCCAACACGACCGCTGGCCTTGACCGTGGCCTCGCGCGCGCACCAGGCCGCAAAGAAATCGTGCTCGGCCGTGGCGATCCGCTCGACCAGCCGCGCCGAGACATCACTCCGGCGCGCTTCGATATCTAGCCCCACGTCGGCCGTATCGCACAGGGCACATCCAACAAGCGCCGCCGAATGCGAAATCGAGAACCCCAGCCCGCCCGCAATCTCTGGCCGGCCCGTGGCGGACAGACCTAAACGCTGCCAGGCAGCGTCATCGGCCAGGCCGTAGCGCAACAGCAACAGCCCGGCCACCGTGCGTGCCCGGGCTGCCCTATTGTCCATGGCCGCCACGCGTTCGCGATAGACCGGCGGCAGGTTATCGACCGGCCATTCAGCCAGGCCGGCCTCCTGCGTTGTGCACAACCTGGTGTATACTACACGCATATAATCTTTCGATATCTGTCGCGCGCAGATATCGCACCGAATCAGACCCGTGACAACTGCAACACTGACGACTCACGCGCAGCGGCGCGACGCCCCGATCCATGCCGATCAAGCCTGGTCGCTGGCGCCCGACGACGCGACACGCCACGCGCTGGCCCGCTTACAGGCCGAGCTAGGCGATCTGTTTACTGTTACCGATCCCCGCAGCGGGGCAACCCACTGGGTCATCAACGACCCGGCGCTCGTCCAGCAGGTGTTGGTGCGACAGGCCGATGCCTATACCAAAGGCCTAGGCCTGGACCGGGTCAAGATCCTGTTGGGCAACGGCATCATGGTCAGCGAGGGCGACTTTTGGATCCGCCAGCGCCGCTTAATGCAGCCCGCGTTCCGCCCGCAGCGGCTGGCAGATCATAACGCCATGATCCTGGCAGAGAACGAACGTCTGTCCGAGCGCTGGCATCGGGCGGCCGATGCCGCGCGTGCGGTCGACGCCGCCGCCGACGTCAGCGAGCTCATTCTGGTCATCGTCCTACGCGCCATCTTTGGCCCTGATTACGACACGCTGGTCGAGGCCGGAGCCAATCCCTTCTCGTTATTAACAGAAGAGCCCACGCGTGATCTTCGATTCGCGGCACGTTTCCACGGATTGAAAAAGACCGTAGGCACGATCATCGACGCGCGTCTGGCCCGCGACGAGCCTCGTTTTGATTTTCTGGGCCAACTGATGACGGCCAACGGCCGCGATGGCCAGACGATGGACCGCGCGGCCCTCATCGACGAGGTCATGACTCTGATCGTGGCCGGGCACGAGACCACGGCCAGCGCCCTGGCCTTTGCCTGGTATCTGATTGCGACCCACCCCGATATTCGAGCGCGCTTACAGGCCGAGGCCGACGGCTGTGACAGGGCAAAGCTGGCCGCCACCGGCGGGCATGACGATCCCGGCCTGGCCCTGACCGACCGCGTGATCGCCGAAACGCTCCGGCTTTATCCGCCGGGCTGGCTGCTCTCGCGCCGGGCCCGCTACGACCATAGCCTGGGCGGCTACCCGATCGCGGCCGGCACCCAGCTGGTGATCTGTCCGTGGCTGCTTCATCGCCACCCGGCCTACTGGCACGCGCCGGACGTGTTTGACCCGGACCGGTTCCTGGCGGCGCGCAAGCCTTCACGACACGCGGCGTTTGTGCCGTTTGCCGCCGGGCCGCGTCATTGTATTGGCGAGCATCTGGCCTGGGCCGAAATGCGGCTGCACCTGGTCAGCCAGCTCGCGCGGTTCACACCCGAGTGGGCGGGCAACGGCCCGCCGGACCTGGAGGCGGGCATCAATCTACGGCCGGCCGGCACAATGCCGCTACAATTACGCGCTCGATGAAGACAGGCCGCGTCGTTTCCGCTTGGGTACGGCGTGGCTCGCTTTCCGGATCACGACGCGCTCGGCGGATGCCGGGCCCGCAACGACCACGCCACGCTTATGACCCGCTATCAAACGCTCACCGGCATGCTGGACGCCGCCAGCCAGACCGCCGGCGAAATCGGCTTCATCGACGGGGCCAACGACGAGCGCCGTCTGAGTTATCGCCTGCTGCAGCGCGCGGCCCATCGCATGCTGGCCGTACTACAGGCCGAGGGTGCCGCCGCCGGCGAGCCGCTGGTCATTTTCGTGCCCGATACCCTGCGTTTTCTGCAGTTCTTCTGGGCCGGACTCTACGGCGGCCTGGTACCGGTGCCGGTGGCCGCGGGTGCCACCAACGCGCATCTCGACAAGCTGGTTCGGGTCTGGCGCCACATGGGTGAGCCCCGCCTCGTCATGGATGCCAAGCATCTGGCGCGCGTGCGCACTTTTTTGGAAGACGCCGGCGAGCCCGAGACCGCCGAGCACCTGGCCGCGCGCGTGATCTCGGATGAGCCCTCGGCGGTCGAGACCGAGGCCCGGCCGGCCAATGTGAGTGGCCAGGACACGGCCTTCATCCAGTTCTCGTCCGGCTCTACTGGCGACCCCAAAGGCGTGGTGCTGACCCATGCCAACGTGTTGGCCAACGTCGATGCCATCAGCGCCGGCTCGGATCTCGGCGAGCATGAAATCGCCTTGTCGTGGATGCCGCTGACCCACGACATGGGCCTGATCGGTTTCCATCTCACGCTGGTCTATTCGGCGTTTACCCACTATCTAATGACGCCGGATCTGTTCGCGCGGCGCCCGCTGCTGTGGCTGGAAAAAGCCAGCGAAAAAGGCGCCACGCTGCTGTGCTCGCCCAACTTCGGGTATCGCCACACGCTGCGCGCGATCAGCGCCCGCGGCCTGCCGGCTGACTTGGACCTGTCGGCGGTGCGCCTGATCTACAACGGCGCCGAGCCTATTTCGGCCGGTCTGGCGCGTGAGTTTTTGACCACGCTCGCGCCCTGCGGGCTAAGCGAATCGGTCATGTTCTGTGTCTATGGCATGGCTGAGGCCAGCCTGGCGGCCAGTTTTCCACCGGCCGGCCGCGGGCTGGCGAGCATTAGCGTGGCGCCCGGGCGCCTGGGCGTGGGCGATACCATCGAGCCCAGCACAGCCGCCAACGCCATCGAGCTCGTGGACCTGGGCCAGCCGGTGCAAGGTGCAGCGGTGCGTATCGTGGATGCCAACGAGGCGGCTCTGGCCGCCGATCGCGTCGGCCACGTCTGGATTCGCGGGGCCAACGTCACCGCCGGCTATTACGACAACCCCGAAGCCAATGCGGCCGCCCAGCGCGGTGACGGCTGGCTGGCCACCGGGGACCTGGGCTTCGTCCACGACGGCAACCTGTTCATTACCGGCCGGGCCAAGGACATCATCTTCGTCGGCGGCGCCAACTTCTACCCGCAGGATATCGAGGCCGTGGCCGCCGGCGCGCCGCAGATCGAGCTCGGCAAGATCGCCGCGGCCGGCGTGCGCACTCCGGGCGCCGAAGCCGATGCTTTAATTCTGTTCGTGGTCTTTCGCGGCCACGACGAAGACTTCGTGCCCATCGCCCGGAACGTGGCCCAGTACGTGAACCAGCAGACCGGCCTGGTGGTGGATCGCGTGGTGCCCATCGAGCGCATGCCCAAGACCACCAGCGGCAAGCTCCAGCGCGCCGAGCTGGCTTCTGCGTTCGTGGCCGGCGACTACAGTGACCGGCTGGGCGCGCTCGAGGCGTTGATGGTCACCGGCGAAACGCCGACCGCCGCCGACAGCACGGCCGACGAGGCCTCGGCGGCCACGCTGCTGGCCGGCATCTGTCACGAGGTCGCCCCGGACAAGCAAATCGGCCCCGACGACAATCTGTTCGAAGTGGGCCTGTCCTCGCTGGAGCTGGCCCAGATTCACGAAGGCATCGAAGCCCAGTGGCCCGATCGTCTCGAGGTCACCGATCTGTTCGACTACCCCACCATCAACGACCTGGCCGAGGTGTTGGACGGCTCTAGCGCCTCGTCGTAAAGGCCCGGGCCCGGGCGCCCGTTTTGCGTAATTACAAGCGCCGGCGGCGGCCGGCGCGCGGTGTGACGCCCATCTGAGCGTCGGCGGCGCTGTCCAGCGCGGTCAGGCGCTCGCCCAAGAGTGCGGCCTTGTCCTCGACCGCGTCGCGCTTGTCGATGAGGACCGGCTCACCGATATGAATGACCACGCGCGCAAACGGCTTCGGCAGAATCAATGCGTCCCACGAGCCGAACTGCCAGTAGCGATCCGCCGAAAAGCTGATCGGCAGCAGTGCCGCTCGGGTCATCTGCGCCAGCGTCAGCGTGCCGGTTTTCACCTCGCGCGGCGGGCCGTGCGGGCCGTCGGGATGCAGCACCGGCCACGCTCCGCCCTGGATCAGCCCATAAAGATCCCGCAGCGCGCGGGCGCCGGTTCGATTGGCCGAGCCGCGTAGCACGTCCGCGCCGTAGCCGGCCACCACGGCCGCAATCAACTCGCCGTCCCTTGACGGCGAGACCAGAAATCCCGGTTTGATAGGCGGGTCCTGAGGGCCCAGCAGCCAGCCGGCCGTATAGCTCAGGCGCTGGTGCCAGATACACAGCATCGTGGCCTGGCCACTGTCGACGCGGGCCTTTAAATGCGACAGACCCTGAACCTCGGCCGGGCGCAGCGTGGCTTGCAACAGCCGGGCCACGCCGCGGATCAGCGGAGCCGCCAGCCGTATCGCCCAGCGCTGTCGCCGGCTCAGGATGGCATCGCCACTGGCCGTGGTTTTAGGGGTCGCACTCTTCATCGCCGGCTCGAACTCGTTAGACTGGCGCATACGTTAGATGGGCTCGCGGACGATTGATCCGCCGAGCGCACCCAGCTTAACCGATGCCCCCACCGGCACGGTCACGCTCGCGAGGTAAGCTTTCTTGTCCGCCATCGAGAATCTCTACGGTCAGGCTCCGGCGCTGCTGACCGATCTCTACCAGCTAACCATGGCCTATGCCCACTGGCATAACGGCACCGGCGAGCGTGAGGCGGTGTTTCATCTGTTCTTTCGCTCGGCCCCTTACGCCAACGGCTTTGCGATCGCCACCGGCATTCAGACCGCGATCGACTACATCACCCGGATGCGGTTTTCCGATGCGGATATCGCCTATCTGGCCACGCTGACCGATAACGCTGGCGAGCGGTTGTTCGCACCGGGTTTTCTGGATTATCTGGCCGATTTCGCTTTTTCCGGCGAGGTGCACGCGGTCGCCGAGGGCACCGCGGTCTTTCCGCACCAGCCCATGCTGCGCGTGCGCGGGCCGATCCTCGAAGCCCAGCTTCTGGAAACCGCCCTGCTCAATCTGATCAACTTCCCGACGCTGGTGGCCACCAAGGCCGCGCGCATCGCTCACGCGGCCGCCCCCGACCCGGTGTTGGATTTCGGCCTGCGCAAGGCCCAGGGCATCGACGGCGGGGTGACGGCCGCGCGCGCGGCCTATATCGGCGGCTGTGCGGCGACCTCCAACGTGCTGGCCGGTCGCTTGTTCGGCGTGCCGGTATCGGGCACCCATGCCCACGGCTGGGTGATGGCCTTCGACGACGAGCTGGATGCCTTCGAGGCCTATGCGCGGGCCCTGCCGAACAACTGTGTGTTTCTGGTGGATACCTATAACACCGTCGAAGGTATCGAAAACGCGATCCGCGCTGGCGGGGTCCTGCGCGAACGCGGCTACGAGATGGCCGGCATTCGACTGGATTCGGGCGATCTCGCCCAGCTGGCCCGGCGCGCGCGCCGGCGCCTGGACGCGGCCGGTTTTCACGAAACCAAGATCGCGGCCAGCTCCAGCCTGGACGAGGCCGTGGTTGCCGATCTGAAAGCCCGCGGCGCGCCGATCGTGCTCTGGGGCGTGGGCACCAAGCTGACCACGGCCCAGCCGGATGCCGCCCTCGACGGCGTCTACAAGCTGGCCGCGCTCAAGAACGACGACGGGCGCTGGTCCTATCGCATGAAGATGAGCGATACGCCGGGCAAACAGACCCGGCCGGGCGTGCAACAGGTGCGCCGGTTTCTCGACGGCCAGACGCCGGTGGCCGATCTGTTGTTCGACGAAGCCGCGCCGGCGACTGCCTGGGCCGGCGGCGTGGCCGAGCACGAGCAGCGTTTTTCGGCCGATACGCCGCATATCGATCTGCTACAGCCGGCCGTGGCCGGCGGCCAGCGCCTGAACCCGGCACCGGCGCTGGCCGACAGCCGCGAGCATGCCCGCGCCCAGTTCACGCTGTTTGCCGCGCGGCCCAACTATCCGGCCCTGATCGATCACTATCTGGACCAGTCCACCGACGACCTGCGCGACTGGCTCGTCAGCCGCCACCACACGACGTCATAACGCCATGCTCGATACGCTGCTACTGGTCGATATCCAGCACGATTTTCTACCCGGCGGGGCATTGGCCGTGGCCGACGGCGATGCGATCGTGCCGATCGCCAACCGCTTGATGCCGGCCTTCGATTACGTGGTGGCCAGCCAGGATTGGCACCCGCATGATCACGGCTCGTTCGCCGAGCACCATCCCGGCGCGGCCCCTTTCGATATCGGCCAGCTCGCCGGGCGAGAGCAGATCCTCTGGCCCGCGCACTGTGTGCAGGGCACGCCCGGCGCTGCGTTTGCCAGCGATCTCGACGTCGCCGGCATCGATGCCGTCGTGCGCAAGGGCGATAACCCACGCCTGGACAGCTATTCGGCGTTCTACGACAACCACCACGAACGCGCGACCGGTCTCGTCGAACGTCTGGCCGAGCGGGGCACCCGGCATATTCACGTCATGGGCCTGGCCGCCGACGTGTGCGTGAAATTCACGGCTCTGGACGCCCTGGCCGAGGGCTTTGACGTCACCCTGATCGTCGACGGCATCCGCGGCGTGGATATGGCCCCGGGCGATACCCAGGCCGCGATCGAGGCCATGCGCGCGGCCGGCGCGACCGTGGTCGCTCACGAGGCGGTTCTGGGCTAGCTTTTTATCCGCAGATTACGCTGATTACACCGATTGGGCGGAGAGGCTCGAGTGTTCTCGGATTCAGCGGGCGCCACGGTTTTTTGAGCATTATGTCGGGTTACGGCTTCGCCTGACCCGACCTACGGGTTGTCCGCTTCACCCAAGAGCAGCGCCCCGATCAATGCGGCGCCTCGATTTATTAAAGCACGCGCCGCTCGTCCGTCATCTGTGAAATCTGTGTCATCTGCGGATTGTCTTTACAGAACGAAGCCCCGGCCCGGTCGAGGCCGCCGGTTTTGTTTCATAGCGGGGCTTGCTAGATTGCCGGTCTTGCCTGATTTCAAACCACCTGGTGGTCTGCCATGAGTGCTGTTCCCAAGGATCTGGCCGTCGGCGCGCGGCTCGACGATGCCATGCGTATCCCGTTCGCCGGCTCGACGCGGGTCTATGTTGAAGGCACGCGGCCCGATATTCGCGTGCCCATGCGCGAGGTGGCCCAGTCGAACACGCCGGCCACTTTTGGCGTGGAAAAGAACCCGCCGATCACCGTCTACGATTGTTCGGGGCCGTATACCGATCCGGACGTGGCGATCGATCTGACTACTGGTCTGGCGCCCTTGCGCGCGGCCTGGATCGACGAGCGTGGCGATACCGAAACCCTGTCCGGCCTGTCATCCCAGTTCGGGCGCGACCGGGCAGCGGACACGGCCACCGGCCATCTGCGCTTTCCCGATGTGCGTGCCCCGCGACGCGCCCGATCCGGGGCCAACGTGTCCCAGATGCACTATGCCCGGGCCGGCGTCGTGACGCCAGAGATGGAGTTCGTGGCGATCCGCGAAAACGCGCGAATCGACGAGATCCGCGACTCGCGCCTGCTGCGCCGTCATCCCGGCGAGGGCTACGGCGCCAATATTCCCGAATACGTCACGCCGGAATTCGTGCGCGCCGAAATCGCGGCCGGCCGGGCCATCATCCCCAACAACGTCAATCACCCGGAATCCGAGCCGATGATCATCGGCCGCAACTTCCGCGTGAAGATCAACGCCAACATGGGCACCTCGGCGGTCAGCTCGTCGATCGCCGAGGAGGTCGAGAAGATGGTCTGGGCCACCCGCTGGGGCGGCGACACGATCATGGATCTGTCCACCGGCAAGCATATCCACGAAACCCGCGAGTGGATCATCCGCAACAGCCCCGTGCCGGTGGGCACGGTGCCCATCTATCAGGCGCTGGAAAAAGTCGACGGCAAGGCCGAAGACCTGACCTGGGCGATGTTTCGCGACACGCTGATCGAACAGGCCGAGCAAGGCGTGGATTACTTCACCATTCACGCCGGCGTGCGCCTGGCCTTCGTGCCCATGACGGTCAATCGCGTGACCGGCATCGTCTCCAGAGGCGGCTCGATCATGGCCAAGTGGTGCCTGGCGCACCATCAGGAATCCTTCCTGTACGAGCACTTCTCGGATATCTGCGAGATCATGAAGGCCTACGACGTGGCGTTTTCGCTAGGCGACGGCCTGCGTCCGGGGGCCATCGCCGACGCCAACGACGAAGCCCAGATGGCCGAGCTGAAAACGCTCGGCGAGCTGACGCAGATCGCCTGGGAGCACGACGTGCAGGTGATGATCGAAGGCCCCGGCCACGTGCCGATGCAGCGTATCAAGGAGAACATGGACGCCGAGCTGGCCGACTGTCACGAAGCGCCCTTCTATACGCTCGGCCCGCTGACCACCGATATCGGCCCCGGTTACGACCACATCACCTCGGCCATTGGCGCGGCCCAGATCGGCTGGTACGGCACCGCCATGCTCTGCTACGTCACGCCCAAGGAGCACCTGGGTCTGCCGGACAAGGATGACGTCCGCGAAGGCATCATCACCTACAAGATCGCCGCCCACGCCGCGGACCTGGCCAAGGGCCACCCCGGCGCCCAGATTCGCGACAACGCCTTGTCCAAGGCGCGCTTCGAGTTCCGCTGGGAGGACCAGTTCAATCTCGGCCTGGACCCGGAAAAAGCCCGCGGCTTCCACGACGAGACCCTGCCCAAGGACAGCGCCAAGGTGGCGCATTTCTGCTCGATGTGCGGGCCCAAGTTCTGCTCGATGCGTATTTCACAGGAGGTGCGCGAGTTCGCCCACGATCGCGGTATCCATACGCCCCAGGATGCGATCGATGCGGGCCTGGCCGAAAAAGCCGAGGAGTTTCGCGAAGGCGGGCATGAGCTGTATAAATAGTCGCCTATTGTTTATCGCACAACACAGTATCCATCATGAACAAGACCGCTCTCATCACCAGCCTGACCGCCGGCGCGCTCATCGTGCCGGGCATGGCCCATGCGCTGGACAAGAACGACTTCACCACCACCGCCAGTACCGCAGCCACCACGGCCTATATCGTGGGTAACGACGACGAGGACCTGGTCAAGGCCCGCGAGTTCGCCGACAGCCAGAAGCTGGCCCTGGCCCGCGAGTCGGCCCAGGGCGGCGGCGAGCACGTGGCCGGCTTGGCCGAGCTGCTCGGCGAAAACCCGGCCGAGCTCGGCGCCTGGATGCAAGACAACTATAGCGCGCTGTATACGGGTCAGACCGATCGTAACCTGATCGATCGCATCACCGCGCTGCAGACCGGCTGAGCCCACCGGCGCCTGCCATGACGACGGCGTACTTCACCGCCGATGCGATCTGTCGCGCCCACGACATGGGCGACGGGCATCCCGAACAGCCCGGGCGACTGGTCGCCATCGAAAAAGGCCTGAACGTCGTGGACATCGCCGACCGGCTGGATCGGCGTAGCGCACCGGCCGTCGATCTGGAGCGCGTCAAGCAGGTTCACGACGCGCTTCATATCGACCAGCTCTATGACATGGCCCCCAACCAGGGTCATGTGCCGCTGGACGAAGACACGATCCTGACGCCGCATACCCTGGCCGCCGCGCGCTATGCCGCCGGCGCGGGCGTCGCCGCGGTGGATACGGTCATGGCCGGCGAGGTATCCAACGCCTTTTGTGCGGTACGCCCGCCCGGCCACCACGCCGAATACGCTCGAGCGATGGGTTTTTGTTTTTTCAACAACGTTGCCATTGCGGCGCGTCATGCGATCGAGCATCACGGCCTGTCGCGAGTGGCGATCGTGGATTTCGATGTCCACCACGGCAACGGCACCGAAGACGTCATGCGCGACGAGCCGCGGGTGCTGTTCTGCTCCAGCTATCAGAACCCGCTGTTTCCGCATACCGACGACGCCAGCATCCCGGGCAAGCTCATCAAGACACCGCTGCGCGGCGGCACCGCGGCGCGGGTGTTTCGCGACGCCATCGAGCGCGACTGGATACCGGCCCTGTACGAACAACAGCCCGAGCTCATCCTCGTCTCGGCCGGCTTCGACGCCCACCGATCCGATCCCCTGGCCGATCTGAATCTCGAGGCCGAGGACTTCGCCTGGATCACCGAGCGTATCTGTGACGTCGCCGAGGCCTGCTGCGACGGTCGTGTGGTCAGCCTGCTGGAAGGCGGCTACGCGCTCGACGCACTGGCGGCCTCTGCCGCGGTGCACGTGCGGAGTTTGTTGAAACGAGGCTGACAAGCCCACGGCTTGGCGATTTCAGGCACAGCGCATGACGATTCAACGCTGTTTCAAGCCGGAAAACCGCGTGACACATGGCGTTCGCGTGTCGCACTTTCGTTGTTCGTCGCTCATCGCTGCCATCCAGGCAACCGGCCACGCCCCCGCCGTCTATTCGTATACAGGCTAGATTGACATCCGCGACCTTATATAAAAATATGTATATCCATGGACGGCCCGTCTAAAAGCGCTGCATTCGTCGGACGCGCCTTGGATGAAATCAGAAGCTTTCCCGAGCCCGCTCGCCAGGATGCGGGCTATCAGCTCCATCGAGTACAGCACGGGCTCGACCCCAGCGATTGGAAACCCTTAACAGGCGTTGGCAAAGGCGTTCGCGAGATCCGTATATGGCAAGACGACGGCACGTATCGTGTGATCTATGTTGCCAGTATTAACAGCGCTGTTTACGTGCTCCATGCCTTCCAGAAAAAAGACGATAAAACTCGACAGGCCAATATCGATGTGGCTCGTCGACGCTACAAAGCCCTGATGCAGGAGCTAAACCGTGGTTGAAATCAATCGTTTTGACAGTGTTTGGGAGGCTATTGGCGACGACCCCGAGAGCGTGGACAAGCTACGCTTACGCGCCGAACTGATGGATGCATTACGTCGCCGAATTGAGGATCAAGGCTGGCGACAGGTCGAAGCCGCACAGCACTTCGGGGTGACCCAGCCTCGGATTTCCGATCTTGTCCGCGGCCGTGTCAGTCTTTTTTCACTCGATACGCTCATTGGCATGGCAGGTGCCGCCGGGCTGAACGTCGATCTGCAAATCACCGAGACAACGGCGTAGGCGACTGATGCTTGGCATTAAAATGGTGCGAATAACTGCACTATTTTTGAACTTGCTCTTCGACGCGGTCTCCTGCGTTCCTAAAGGGATCGATATATCCCAACGCGATACCCCATGAACCTACTGCTCCTCAACGGCCCGAACCTCAATCTCCTGGGCACGCGCCAGCCGGATATCTACGGCCACGAGACGCTGGCCGATATCGAGGCAGCCACCCGGGCCCACGCCGAGCTGCGCGGGGCCATGCTGGAGGCGTTTCAGACCAACCACGAAGGCGAGATGCTCGAGCGCATCCACGCCGCTCGCGGCGTCGCCGACGCCATCATCATCAACCCAGCGGCCTGGTCGCATACGTCGGTGGCCCTGCTGGACGCGTTGAACGTCTTCGACGGCCGCGTGGCGGAGGTGCATCTGTCCAACATCCATAAGCGCGAGGCGTTTCGACACCACTCCTACGTGTCAGCGCGCGCCGATGCCGTGCTGGCGGGCATGGGCGCGTTCGGCTATCGCGCGGCAGTGGACTGGCTGCTGGCCTGACTTTTGCTGGAGTGTGCGGGGTCATTTCTCGATTCTGTATGTCATGCAACGACCGCTCACTCTGCTCACCGGTGTATCTCTGGCCCTGACCAGCTTGGCGGCTGGCGCCGTCGACGGCGTGGTGGCCGATAACTTCGAGATTCTGCAGCCCATCACCCAAACCCCGGGGGCTGTGTCGGGCGAGACCGCGGCCGGGCGCTACTACGTGCCGGCCACGGTCGATACCAGCCGATGGGGGCACCTGCCCAGCCGCGGGGCCGAGCCGGTGCTGACCGTGCCCTCGGGGGCCACGGTGGTCTTCGATACGATCTCGCACGAAGGCATTCGGGGGCCTATTGCTGCCTAATACAAGCCCGCGCCAAGCGCTGTTTTGCGGCAAG
>DCKU01000042.1:0-125 GCA_002320455.1 Salinisphaera sp. UBA1666 | reverse complement strand
CGCCAAGCGCTGTTTTGCGGCAAGCCAAGGCGTCGCGAGCGTGGCGTAGCGGGCTTACGCGAGGGCGCGACAACGCCGGATTGCCGTAAAACAGCGCTTGGCCCTTCGGGTTGGGCCGCAAATCG
>DCKU01000142.1:6596-53703 GCA_002320455.1 Salinisphaera sp. UBA1666 | reverse complement strand
GCTTGGCCGCCGATGCGTCGCCTTATCTTATGACGACACGCCCTAGTCATCGTATCGGTAACGGGCCCTGGCTGGTGCCTCTGGCGATCGCTGCCAGGGTCTGTTCATTGTTTGCTCATGCCTGCTGTCGTTTGATGGCGGCCCGCAGACGCATCACGGGATACGATGTCGCCTACCGCGACATGCGTTCATTCGTCGAATAAAGAGGCCTGCACATGGGGTTGGACACACTGCGTCGGTTGCCGGCGACACGGATTGGCGTTGTTTCGGGCGCGCTATTGCTCGGTATAGGCCTGTCGAGTGCGGCCTGGGCCGAGCAGAAATCATCGTCCAAATCACAAGCCACTTCGCAAAAAGCGGCGAGTGACAAGGCGTCGAACGATAAGACGTCCAAGGGCGGCGACAACCCCTATCAGCAGGTCACGGATTATGCCGCACTGACCGAGCTCGCTCGCGGGCGCGCTGCCAAGAGCTACAAGGCACCGCCAGGCGTCCCCGAAAGCTTAGAGAAAATCTCGGCCTCCGATTTCGGCAAGATCAGCACCAAGAGCGATCAAGCGCTTTGGGCCGATCAGAAAAGCGGGTATCAAGGTCTGTTCTACCCGCCGGGCTCGTTTTACGAGCACACGGTCAAGATTTACACCGTCGATGGCAAAACGGTCGCGCCGGTCACCTTCGACAAGAACGATTTCAACTATCCGTCGCCGGCCGTGGCCAAGCAGGTGCCCAAGGACGCCGGCTTTGCCGGCTTCAAGCTGACCTACCCGCTGAACGATCGGGACAAACAGGACGAGCTGATCTCGTTTTTGGGGGCGTCGTACTTCCGCGCGTTGGCTGCTGACACGCATTACGGGCTATCGGCCCGAGGCTTGGCCATCGATACGGCGGATATGCAAAACGGCGAGGAGTTTCCCAACTTCACGCGTTTCTGGCTGGTCAAGCCCAAGCCGGCAGCCAAGACCATCACAATCATGGCGCTGCTGGACTCGCCCAGCGTCACCGGCGCTTACAAGTTCACGGTGACGCCGGGCGAGGCGACAAAGACCGAGGTCGAGGCGACGCTCTTCACCCGGAAGGCGATCGACAAACTCGGCGTGGCCCCCCTGACCAGTATGTTCACCTGGGGGGAGAACAGCTTGTCGCGGCTTGACGATTATCGCCCCGAGGCCCACGACTCCGACGGCATGCTGATTTCATCAGCCAACGGCGAATGGCTCTGGCGTCCGCTGGTCAACCCGACGAAGCTGGCGCTCAACCAGTTTGACGCCAACGACGTTCGTGGTTTCGGCCTGGTACAGCGCGATCGTGACTTCGCCAATTATCAGGATCTGGATTATCACTACGAGCAGCGGCCTAACGCGTGGGTCGCGCCCAAGGGCGACTGGGGCAAGGGCCATCTAGAGCTGGTCGAGATCCCCTCGGATTCCGAAGTCAACGACAATATTGATCTCTACTGGGTACCCGCCGAGCCCGTTAAGGCCGGCAAGCGGCTACATTTTGCTTACGACATCACCTGGTCGGATGCCGAAATTGCACCGAAATCGCTCGGGCACGTCGCGGCCAGTCGCATCGGGCGGGCGGCGGTCATGCCGGGGCAACAGAAGAACCAGGTCAAGGTCGCCATCGATTTCGTCGGCGCCAGCCTGAACAAGCTCGATGATCCGAACTCGGTCAAGGCACGGGTGAATGCCGGGCGCGACGTGACGCTCAACAACATCCGCGCGCGGCGCAATCCGCATACGGGCGGCTGGCGATTGAGCTTTCTGGTGCCGACGCAGGCGCTTGGATCGCCCCTGAATCTTCGCGCCTATCTGGCGGATGCAAACGGCGGCGGGCTGACTGAGACCTGGAACTACCAGCTGGCGAATCCGTGAGCGCATCAGAGCCCATGACCAACGCCCCGATGGCCCGCGTTGACGCGTATCTGGCGACGTTAACCGACGATGCCGATCGCACTAGTGCGCTGCGCGCGACCGTTGCCGAGCAGAACCCACCGGATATTGTCTCCGCCATGCAAGCCCTGCGTGATGCGCTGGCGGAGCGTGCGGTTTCCGGACAAGCGGGCGATGAGGCCGAGCTGATCGGTCGTATCGAGGTGGCTTATCCCGAGCTTGCCGAGCTGCGCCGTCCCGATCATGACGGGGGTGGACTGCGGGGCGCCTCGATGCCGCGCATGGCGCGTCGCGGGATGTTGCCGGCCGGCGTGGATCGCAGAGCCTGGCAAGTCATCGCGCGCCTGCTGCCCGGCCTGGATCGTCGCCTGCGCGTGCCGAAAGCGGTACCGAGCCGGCTACGGGGTGTGGTACGCCTGAGGCAGCTGTTTCTGTTTATCCTGGTAGCGCTGCCGGCGGCCGGTGCCACCTTTTACATGTTGACCGTGCTTCCGCATCAGGGCGGCACGCCGCTGGAAATCGTGATTCTGGCGCTGGCGGCGCTCTTGTTCGCCTGGATTCTCGTGGGCTTCTGGACCGCCATGGCCGGATTCTTCGTGCTCTGGCGCGGCGACAAATATCGCATCAGCGCGACGCCGCATGGCCAAGCGCACACGGCCGGCGACGCCGAGCCGGACCTGTCGCCCGCGCGCACCGCGATCGTGATGCCGATCTACGAAGAGGACGTCACACGAACGTTTGCCGGGCTTCAGGCCATGATCGAGTCGCTGTCGGCGACCGGCCGCCTGGACGAGTTTCATGTCTTTGTCCTGAGTGATTCGGTCAAGCCCGACACCATTGCCGCCGAGCAACAGACCTGGGCGGCCACCTGTCAGGCGCTGGGCATGTTCGGCCGGCTGCACTATCGGCGCCGGCGTGCACGCGTCAAGCGCAAGAGCGGCAACCTGGCCGACTTCTGTCGGCGCTGGGGCGGGCACTATCGTTACATGATCGTGCTGGACGCCGACTCGATCATGGTCGGCTCCACGCTCACGGCCATGGTCGATCGCATGCAGGCCAACCCCAGCGTGGGGCTGATCCAGACCCCGCCGACGGCGGTCAACCGCGTGAGTGTGTTGGCCCGCGTACAACAGTTCGCGACCCGCGTTTATGGGCGTATGTTCGCTGCCGGTCTGCACTACTGGCATCTGGACAACGCCCACTACTGGGGCCATAACGCCATCATCCGCATCGCGCCGTTCATGGATCATTGCGCCCTGCCGCGCCTGCCGGGGCGCGGGGCCCTGTCGGGCGAGATCCTGTCGCATGATTTCGTCGAGGCGGCACTCATGCGCCGGGCCGGTTGGGGCGTGTATATCGCCTATGATTTGCCCGGCAGTTACGAAGAGGTGCCGCCCAGCCTCATCGACGAGCTGGGCCGCGACCGACGCTGGTGCCAGGGCAACATCCAGCATCTACGACTGTTGTTTTCCGATAACCTGGCGCCGGCCCACCGGGCGCTGTTTGCCAACGGCGTGATGGCCTACACCTCCGCGGCGATCTGGTTCGTGTTCTTGGTGCTGTCGTCGTTCGAAGCGGTGATGGAAGCCATCAGCACGCCGGATTATTTCCCGTCGCCGGGGGCGCTGTTTCCATCGTGGCCGGTGTGGCAGCCGATCTGGGCGCTGACGTTGTTCTATGCAACGCTCGTCGTGCTGTTCCTGCCCAAGATCGTGGGCATGGGCATGATCATCGCGCGCGGTGAGCACAAGCTGTTCGGCGGCGTGGGTAATCTGATCGGCTCGACGCTGATCGAGATCTTGCTGACCTCGCTGCTGGCCCCGATTCGTATGCTCGCGCATACCGTGTTCGTGGCCACGACGCTGATCGGCAAACAGGTCAAGTGGAACAATCAGCAGCGTGAAGACGCGACCGTGCCCTGGTGGGCGGCAACCCGCTTTCATCTGCCCGGCATGATCCTGGCCGTGGCCTGGGGAACGGTGCTTTATATCTACACGCCGGGCTTCTTTCCCTGGCTGTTGCCGATTCTCGTGCCGCTGTTCATCGCGCCCGTCATTACGGTGCTGACCTCGAGCGTGAATCTGGGCCGGGCGATGTCGCGCCAGAATCTTCAGCAGATTCCCGAGGAAGTCGCGCCGCCCGAGGAAATCGCCCGTGTCGCCGCACTAAACGACACCCCCGTCCCCGAAGCCAATCTGACCGATCTGCTGGTCGATCCCAGGCTCAATGCGTTGCATGTGAGCCTGTTGGGCCGGCGGCGACGGCTGTCCGCGGAGCTCGAGGCTTATCGTCACGAGCTGGGCGAACGCCTACTGGCCGAGGGGCCGGACGCGCTGTCCACGAGCGAACAGGTCAATCTGTTGGCCGATCCGCAGCGCATGCAGGATCTGCACGCCGCGATCTGGCGCATGCCCGATTGGCCGGCCTGGGTTCAGGCCTCTGACAGGCCGGCCGCTGCCCCGGTATAGTCACTCTATCAATTCGATTGGATACCGCGTCATGTCGCTGCATATCGTGATTCTGGCGGCCGGCCAGGGCAAACGCATGAACTCGGCGCTGCCCAAGGTCCTGCAGCCGCTGGGGGACCGGCCGCTGCTTCGCCACGTGGTCGAAACCGCCCAGGCGCTGGACCCTGCGGCCATCCACGTGGTCTATGGCCACGGCGGCGAGCGGGTCCAGCAGGCCCTGACGGACATGCCGGTCAACTGGGTCTATCAGGCCGAGCAGTTGGGCACCGGGCATGCTGTGGGTCAGGCTATGGATCACGTGCCCGATGACGCACGCGTGCTGGTGCTCTATGGCGACGTACCGCTGGTGCGCGCCAACACGTTATCGAATCTCGTGGCCGCTGCCGACAACGGCGCCTTGGCGCTTTTGACGGTAGTGCTGGCGGATCCGACCGGTTATGGGCGTATCGTGCGCGATGACAACAACCGCGTGCAGCGGATTGTCGAAGAGCGCGATGCCGATGCCGGCGAGCGACACATCCAGGAAACCAATACCGGTCTGCTCTGCGCGGGGGCGGCAGCGCTGCGCGACTGGCTGTCGCGATTGACCGACGACAACGATCAGGGCGAGTACTACCTGACCGACTGTGTCGCACTGGCGGCCGCCGACGGTGCGCCCGTTACGGCGGGCCAGGCCGCTACCGAAGCCGAGACCCAGGGCATCAACAACAAGCTCGATTTGGCCCGGGCCGAGCGGCTATTCCAGCGGCGTCAGGCCGATGCGCTCATGGCCGCAGGCTTGACCCTGCGAGACCCGGCCCGTTTTGATCTGCGTGGGGCACTGCGCGCCGGGCGCGACAGCGAAATTGATGTCGGCGTGGTGGTCGAAGGCCAGGTCACGCTTGGCGATAACGTGGTCATTGGGCCGCACGTGGTGCTCAAGAACTGCGCTATCGACGACGACACGCGCATCGAGGCCCATAGCGTGATCGAAGGCGCGACTATCGGCCGGCGTTGTGCCATCGGGCCGTTTGCGCGACTGCGGCCGGATACCCACGTCGCCGACCGCGCTAAGATCGGCAACTTCGTCGAAACGAAAAAAACACGACTCGGCGAAGCCAGCAAGATCAATCATTTGAGTTATGTCGGTGATGCCGAGGTGGGCGCCGGCGTCAATATCGGTGCGGGCGTGATTACCTGTAACTACGACGGCGCGAACAAGCACATCACTCGGATTGGAGACGATGCGTTCATTGGCTCCGACTGTCAGCTGGTGGCTCCCGTTTCGGTGGGTGCCGGCGCGACCATCGGTGCCGGCTCGACCGTGACCAAGGATGCGCCGGCCGGTGCGCTCACGCTGTCGCGCGTGCGCCAGAGCACTGTCACGGGCTGGCGCCGGCCCACGAAACAAGCCTAAGACCGGCCGCCACGCGTACGGCCTCATTTCAAAGCTATTTTTAGGAACACTCTATGTGCGGCATCGTTGGCGCTAGCGCGCAGCGTGACGTCTCGGCCATTCTGCTCGAAGGCCTGCGACGGCTCGAATACCGCGGCTACGACTCGGCGGGCATGGCGCTGGTCGATGACGGGCGCCTGGTGCGTCAACGAGCGGTCGGCAAGGTGGCTGCTTTGGCCGAGGCCATGGGCGAGACGGGCCTGCCCGGCCGGTTGGGTGTCGCCCATACCCGCTGGGCCACCCACGGTGGGGTGACTGAGGCCAACGCGCATCCGCATGCCTCGTCAGATCGCGTGGCGGTCGTGCACAACGGCATCATCGAAAACCACGAGCCCCTGCGCGAGCGGTTGGTCGACGCCGGATATATGTTCACATCCGAAACCGATACGGAGGTCATCGCCCATCTGATCGCGTTCTATCGCGAACAGTGTGAAGACCTGGCCACCGCCGTGCGCACGGCGGCGGCCGAGCTACACGGCGCCTATGCGCTGGCCGTAGTGGCCATCGACGACCCGGATACGCTGGTGGCCACCCGGCGCGGCTCGCCGCTGGTGCTGGGCGTGGGTATCGGTGAGCACTTCGTTGCCTCTGATCTGGCTGCGCTGCTGCCGGTGACGCGTCGCTTCGTCTATCTCGAAGACGGTGATATCGCGGTGCTTCAGCCGAAGACGTTTTCGCTGACCGATATCGAAGGACAGCCCGTCGAGCGACCCGTGCAAGAGTCGGAGTTGTCGCTGGAAGCCACGGAAAAAGCCGGCTATCGCCACTTCATGCTCAAGGAGATCTACGAGCAGTCGCGGGTGCTGACTGAAACCTGGCAGGGGCGTCTGGGTGAGGCCGGGCCGCTGGCCGCGGCGATCGGCCCCGAGGCCGAGGCACTGCTATCGCGTGTTAAATCCGTGCATATCGTGGCCTGTGGCACCAGCTATCACGCCGGCTGTGTGGCCCGTTATTGGATCGAGGCCCGTGCGGGTATCCCCTGCAACGTCGAACTGGCTAGTGAGTTTCGCTATCGCAGCCCCGTGGTGCCCGATAACTGCCTGTTCGTTACGCTCTCGCAGTCGGGCGAGACCGCGGACACGCTGGCCGCGCTGCGTTATGCCAAGTCGTTGCCGAGCGGCGCCAACTATCTGGCCACTCTGGCCATCTGCAACAAGCCCGAAACCTCGTTGACACGCGAGTCGGATCTGGTGCTTATGACCCGGGCTGGTCCCGAGATCGGTGTGGCCTCGACCAAGGCATTCACGACCCAGCTGGTCTGTCTGGCCATGCTGTCCGGCATGCTCGCCCAGCCCAATGCCGCGGCCGAGGTCGTGGCCCGCGAACTGCAGCTCATGGGCTCGTCGATCGATGCCGCACTGGGCCTGGACTCGGCAATCGCCGAGCTGGCGGCGGCGTTCGTTGACAAGCATCACGCGCTGTTTCTAGGGCGCGGGCCGATGTATCCCATCGCCATGGAAGGGGCGCTCAAGCTCAAGGAGATTTCGTATCTCCACGCCGAAGCCTATGCGGCCGGTGAGCTCAAGCACGGCCCGCTGGCGCTCGTCGACGACGATATGCCCGTCGTCGCGATTGCCCCGGCCGACGACTGGTTGGAAAAAGTCAAATCTAACCTGCAGGAAGTGCGGGCCCGCGGCGGTCAGCTGTTCGTGCTGGCCGACGAAGGCGCGGGCCTTAAATCCGGTGACGGGATGACCGTCATCGATATGCCCCACGTGCCCGAGTCAATCGCGCCCATTGTGTATACCGTGCCGCTACAGCTTCTCGCGTATCACGTGGCTGTGGCCAAAGGCACGGATGTCGACCAGCCGCGTAACCTCGCGAAATCGGTCACCGTGGAGTAGCGGCCCGGGCGTAGCTGATCCGGCGCAATCGAGCTGACTCGTTAAGATAACGGCTCATTGAACCCGATTCGGACTTAATACGATGAAGATCGTTGCCATCGGCGCCGGGGCCTGGGGCCGCAACGTCATACGCAATTTAGAAGATCTGGGCGTGCTTGCGGGTATCGTCGAGAGCAATAACGAGCGCTTGAACGCTTACGCCGAAGAGCACCCGGATCTGTCGCTGTTCGCTGATTGGCGAGCCGCGCTTGCCTCGGAGTGTGATGCGGTAGCGATCGCCACGCCCACCGCTTCTCACTATGAGATCGCTTCGGCCGCCCTGGAAGCCGGTAAAGATGTCTTCGTCGAAAAGCCGTTGACGCCCACCTCGGCCGAGGCGCGCGAGCTCGTGGATATCGCGGATCGCCGCCAGCGTATTCTAATGGTCGGCCATCTGTTGATGTACCAGCCGGCAATTGCGTGGATGAAGGCGTACGTCGAGGCCGGCCATCTCGGTCAGCTGTTCTCGATTCGGCACGAGAGGCTCAATCTGGGCCGGGCGCGGAGCGCCGAAAACGTCATCTGGGATATCGGCGTTCACGACATGGCGGTCATGTTGTATCTAACGGGCACCGCCCCCGACCGGGTGCGAGCGACTGGCCATCGCATGCTAGGCCTGGCGGTCGAAGACGAGGTGCACGTCCACCTCGAGTTCGCCAAAGGCGTGCGCGGCAATCTGCATACCTCATGGCTCTGGCCGGAGACCACGCGTCGCACCATCCTGCGCGGCTCGGCCGGCATGCTCGTCTACGACGAGATCGCCCAGACCGTCACGCTTCACCGGCGCTGGATCGACGATCAGCTCCAGAATCACGACGAGGGCAGTGAGATCGTGCATCGCGGCGACGGCCAGCCGCTGGCGCTGGAGCTGTCGCATTTTGTGGATAGGCTTGCTGACCGCGAGGCGCCGCGCTCCAGCGGTCGCTCGGCGATCGCGGTGATCGAGACACTCGAACGCATCAATCAAGCGGTCGAACAGTCGTCTCGATATCCTGCCTAGAGCCCTTGCTGGCGAGAACACCGGGCGCGCGCATGGTGCTTGACAGCGGGCTGGCCGGCAGCGACGCGCGGCCGCTACCGGCGCGGTAATCAACGCGATGGTGACGCGTCGACGGGGTCCCTCTGACCGCGTAATTTCAATACCAGCCGGCTATTGACAAGCCGTCTTCTATAAACGCTGACAAAATAATTTAAAACGCTAACGACCGATAACTCTTGTTTTGCACTTTTTAGTGCGCTTGTAAGTAACTGATTTTTAATACCTATTAAATTTTAAATGGCTTTCGTTAGATAATAATAATCCAGTTTCTCGCGATGGTTTTGGCAAGGTGTGGTATAAATTAGAAGCCTTAGAAATTGCTGTGAACTTGTGTCGATAATGAGTTCTACCGGAGGCATAAGACGGCGCCATAGCGCCGACGCTCATGAATCCGAAAAGCGGTCTGCGCCAACATTTGTTGCATGATTCAAATAAAGCGCTGACCAAGAACTTCTTATTGAATATCTTGCTGGCTTTAACCGCCCCAGAAGCTGGGTTGATCGGGCTATGAAAAAACACGACCTGCCGCGTTCTCCGTTCATTCGTGCGCTCGAGCCGCGTCTGCTGTACGACGGTGCGGCTGCGGGCGAAGCACTTCAGACCGCGACCGATCAATCGCACGCGGCCGACAAGTCGTCGGCCGACGGCAACAACCCCGACCAGCTGTCACCGGAACAGGTCAGCCATGTCGCCACGCGCTCGCCGCTGGCCAAGGCGCTCGAGGCCAGTGCCCGTGCGCGTAATGAAGGAGGGGACGAGTCGGCCGCGGTTTTCGTCGACTCCAAGGCTCTGTCCGAAGCCGACGACGCCACGAAGGCGCTGTTTCGGGATGCACAGGCGCGCGACGGCGTCGATGTGTTCGTCGTGGATCACCGCAGCGGCAGTGTCGCTGACATCGAGGCCACGTTGTCCGAACGGCCGGTCTACGACGCGGTATTCATCGTGGCCGACGGCCAGGGCGATGAGGCCAGCATAGGCCAGAGCCCGCTTGCCGATCTGTCGGCTGACCAGAGTGCGCTGATCAATGATGGATCGGTATCGGTATTCGATAGCCGCGGGGAATCTATCGCCGCCCGTGATCCGGCCAACTTCTCGATGCGTGACGGCGATACGTCGCTGTCGTTTTCGGATGAGACGACGACGCGCGACGACGTGGCGTCGATCAATAACGCCATCAGTGATCGCCCCGGCCAGAACATCGTATTCGTCGATCGCGCCATCGATGGCTACCAATCGCTCGTCGACACGCTGGACGCGCGCGCCGAGATCATCTATCTGGACAGCGAACGCGACGGCGTCGAGCAGATCCTGGATGCCACCGACGGTCGGCAGGATATTCAGGCCATTCATATCCTGTCCCACGGCGAAGCCGGCCAGCTGAGCCTGGGCAGCGCGACGCTGGATCGTGCCTCTATCGAAGGCCGCTATGCCGACGCGCTCGCCGAATTGGGCACGCGGCTGTCCGATTCAGGCGATCTGTTGATCTACGGTTGTGACTTCACGGGTAATCCGGACGGTATAGCCGCAGCGCAGGCGCTGTCGGCTGCCACCGGTGCCGATGTGGCGGCCTCCAGCGACGATACCGGTGCTGCGGCACTCGGCGGCGACTGGGATCTGGAAACCCACATCGGCGATATCGAAGCCATGGCGCTTGACGGCGCTGACTGGGGCGGTCGTCTGGCCGATCCGATCAACCTGAGTTTCACGGCGGCGCCTACGCTTGTCAGCGGCACGGCCCGTCAGGTCGGGGCCGTCTATCGATTTTCCGGTGTCGCGCCCGGCGTCGATGCGCTCGTTACGATCGAGACGCTGTCCAACGCTGAAATCACGGCCATCGACGACAACAGCAACGGCGTGGCGGAAGCTTTCTCGCCCACCATTCAGGGCCAACGCGCCAACGGCTTTGCCCAGTTCTCTTTCCGTTTTGTGGATGCGGGTACCAACAACGCTCGCGTGGTCAGTTACACGGCCAGCGCGCTGGATCTGGACTCCACCGAAGAGACAATCCAGTTCCGGGATGCCAACGCATTCACGCGAGAAAGCAACTCGTTCGTCACCGCCTCGGTCAACACAGCGGCGCGGACGGTGGATCTGCGCGGCGGCGGGCAAAGCGTCAACCCGACGTCGCGAACGGCGACCCGTTATATCGCATCCGCCGACTATACCGACGTGAGCGGTTTTACCTATCGAGCGGGTGTGGATGGCACGTCCCTGCGCCAGACGTCGCTGTTGTTCGAGAACATCAACTACACCAGCGCCACAACCACGGTACTGCCGGCCGCGCAGAACGACACGGTCGCCACAAACCAGAATACAGCCGTCACCATCAATCCGCTGGCCAACGACCGATTGGGTAACGGCACGACGACGATCAACAGCTTCGAGTCGTCGACCAACAACGGCGGCACCATCACGCGCAACTCTGATGGCACGCTGACTTATACGCCGCTGACCGGCTTCAACGGCACCGATACGTTTACCTACACCATCCGCGACAGCCAGGGCCTAGAGTCCACCGCGACCGTCACGGTACGTATCGACAACGACCGCGACGGTGTAGCCAACGACGTCGATATCGACGACGACAACGACGGCATTCTGGACGTTAACGAAGGCTATGCCCCGGTCGCGCAGACCGGCACCTGGACCATCAGTGGCAACAGCGCCACGATGAACCTGGGCAACGGCGTGATCGTGCGGGCGACCACGACCGACACCGATGCGTTGACCAATACCAACTTCAATCCCAATGGCAGCGGCTTCTGGAGCAGCGATCTCTCCAATGACCCGGGGTTGGCCACCTCGTTCACCAACAACGACCTGATCACGTTCCGGTTTGAAGATAGCGCCGGCAACCTGATTTCTGTGCGCAATCCGATTCTTCATATAGATCGGATCGGGGCGCTTGAACAGGGCGGCCTATTCAGTGGGCCGACTCAACAATCGCAGACGCTCACGTTACAAAACGGTCTTACGTGGTCACGAATCGCCGGCACGACGGATTTCGCGGCCACTAGCAACGCCGTGCGTGATGGCGGTGAAGGCACTCGTGCCAGCGACAACTGGACCAGTACGTCAACGCAGTCCGATGCCGATGGTACGGCTGCCGGTTCGCTCCGTCTGAACGGCGCGATCAATACCTTCACCATTCGTAGCAACGGCAGTTTCGCGGATGGCCTTGGTTTCATCATCGAGGCACGTCCGGTAGCGCGCGATACAGACGGCGCCGGCCTGCCGGACTATCTGGATATCGATTCCGACAACGACGGTATCACCGACAACGTCGAGGCCCAGACCACGGCCGGCTACCGAGCGCCGTCCGGCATGGGCGGCACGGCTGCCTTCCTAGATGCCAACGGCGACGGGCTGGATGACAATTATGGTCCCAACGGCCTGACGCCGGTCGATACCGACCGCGACGGCACGGCTGACTTCATCGACACCGACAGCGACAACGATGGTCGACTGGACGTCACCGAGGCCGGCCACGCGACTACTGTGTCCTCCGGCCAGGACAGCGACGGCGACGGCTTGGATAACGCCTTTGATGCGGTGACCGGCTACGACGTCAACGACGACGACATCGTAGGCGACAACGGCGGCGCCGATGGCGATTACACGCGCTTTGCCCTGCCGGACACCGACCGCGACACTAATGCCAACGAGGCCGTGCCCAACCGCACGAGCAACGACGCCGTAGCCGGCGTGCGTGATCTGGATTTCCGCGAGGACGATCTGGACAACGACGGTATCGCAAACGCGGCCGACGTCGACGACGACAACGACGGCATTCTGGATACCCAGGAAGGCCTGTTCCCGGTGACCCAGACCGGCCAGTGGACGATCGTCTCGCCGACCGTGGCCACCATGAACATCGGCGGCGGCCTGGTGCTGCGTGCCAGTGGCCAGAACGCGCAGTTTGCCCGCGATTCCTTCAACGCCAACGGCACCGGCTTCTGGAGCAACGATCTGGCCGCAGATCCGTCTCTGCAGGCCACCTTTGCCGATGGCAACACCATCGTCTTCAGCTTCGAGGATGCCAACGGCAACCCCGTCTCGGTCACCAACCCGATCATCCATATCGATCGTATTGGCGGCGCGGCCTCGGGCACCCAGAACACCCAGACGCTCACGCTGCAGAACGGCCTGACCTGGACCCGTCAGGCCGGCACCGACGACTTCGCCGTCACCAACACCACGGTTCGAGACGGCGGGGCCGGTACACCGACTGGCCAGAATTATTCGAGCGAATCCAGCCGTGATGATGTTAGCGGTACGGCCGCGGGCTCATTGCGTCTGAACGGCACGGTCAGCTCCTTCACGCTGCGCAGTAACGGTCCGGCCACCGACCAGATGGAGTTCATCTTCGAGGCCCGTCCGCCGGCGCGTGATACCGACGGCGACGGCCGCCCGGATTACCAAGACATCGACTCCGACAACGACGGCATAACCGACAACGTCGAGGCCCAGCGTACTGCCGGCTATATCGCCCCCTCGGGCGTGGGCGGCACGGTGGCCTTCCGCGATGCCAACCGCGACGGTCTGGACGACAACTACGGGCCCAACGGCCTCACGCCGGTCGATACCGACAGCGACGGTCGCGCCGATTACATCGATACCGACTCTGACAACGACGGCCGCCTGGACGTCAACGAATCCGGTCGGGCCAACACCACGCTGTCGGGCCAGGACGCCGATTACGACGGCCTGGACGATGCGTTTGATGCCGTGTCCGGCTTTGACGTCAACGATGACGACATTGTGGGCGACAATGGCGGCGCCGACGGCGATTACACCCGGTTTGCCCTATCGGATACCGATCGCGACACCAACGCCAACGAAGACGTGGCCAACCGCACCAGCAACGATGCCACGCCGCTGCTGGCGGATCTGGACTACCGCGACAACGCCTCGCCGGCAGCCGTTGCCGATCGCAACACCGTTGCCGAAGACACCACGCTGGACGTCACCGCCGCCAACGGCCTGCTGTCGAACGACCAGCGTGTCAGCGGCCAGCCGCTGACGGTCACCGACTTCACGGTGGCCGGTCGCACGGTCACGGTGGACGCCAACAACGGCGGCAGCACGACCATTGCCAACGTCGGCACGCTGACCATCCGCGCCGACGGCTCGTATCGTTTCGTACCGGCGGCCAATTACAACGGCAATGTGCCGCAGGTCAGCTACAACATCGCAGCCGGCATTGCCGGGCGCGCGACCTCGACCCTGGATATCACGGTAACCCCGGTCAACGACGCCCCGGCGGCCACGGGTAATCTCGGCAACCGCAGCAACAGCGACGGCGAGACGGTGAGCGCCAACACGGCCGGTGTCTTCACCGACGTGGACGGCGACACGCTGACGTACAGCGCCGCGAATCTACCGGCCGGCCTGACGATCAACAGCACCACCGGCGTCATCAGCGGCACGCTGGCACGCGATGCCAGCCAGACCAACGGCGGCTTGTACAACGTCACCGTAACCGCGCGTGACCCGAGCGGGGCCACCGGCACGGCCAGCTTCACGTGGAACATCGCCAACGTGGCCCCGGTGGCCACGCCGGATACGGGCGCCACCGACCAGAACACCGTGATTGCCACGGGCAACGTGCTGACCAACGACCGAGACGGGGCGCCGGACAGCGACCCCTTGAGCGTCAGCCAGGTCGCGGGTTCCGCCAACAACGTAGGCGCCACGGTTACCGGCAGCAACGGCGGCACCTTCCGTATCAACGCCGACGGCAGCTACACCTTCGACCCGGGCAGCGCCTTCGTGAGCCTGGCGGCCGGCCGCAGCGCCCAGACCCAGGTCACCTACCGTGTGTCCGACGGCCAGGGCGGTGTGGCCGACACCACGCTCGTGGTTACCGTCACCGGCACCAACGACGCGCCGCAGGTGGTGCGTGCCCCGGCCGACCAGACCGGTCGTGACGGCGATACCGCCTCGATCGACATCACGTCGGCGTTCCGTGACCCGGATAACGGCGACACCCTGACCTACAGTGCCACCAACCTGCCGGCAGGCCTGAGCCTGGACGCCGCCACCGGCGTCATCTCCGGCACGATTGATCGCAGCGCCAGCCAGACCAACGGCGGTCGTTACACCGTCAACGTCACCGCGCGTGACGGCGCCGGTGCCAGCGTGGCCACCCGCTTCACCTGGACCATCACCAACCCGGCCCCCGTGGCCGTGGACGATGCGGCCAGCACTGGCGAAAACACCCCGGTCAGCGGCAGCGTCATCACCAACGACCGGGATGGCGGCAACGACCGCGACCCGCTGACGGTTGACCAGGTGGGCGGCAACGCCAGCGGTGTGGGCACCGCAGTGACGGGCAGCGCCGGCGGGCAATTCACGCTGAGCGCCGACGGCAGCTACCGGTTTGATCCGGGCACGGCGTTCGACTATCTCTCGGCCGGCGAGACCGCCACCACGGCCGTTACCTACCGCATCACCGACGGCCAGGGCGGCACCGCCACGGCGCGCCTGACGGTCACCGTCACCGGCGCCAACGATGCGCCGACCGTCGTCAACCCGTTGACCAACGTCAACAGCAACGACAGCCAGACCGTGGCCATCGACACCGCGGGCGCCTTCCGTGACGTCGATGCCAACGACCGTCTGACCTATAGCGTGACCGGCCTGCCGGCCGGGCTGATGTTTGACCAGGCCACCGGGCGTATCTCCGGCACCCTGGCGAGCGATGCCTCGGTACGCAGCCCGTACAGCGTCACCGTCACCGCCAGCGACGGCACCCAGTCGGTCAGCAGCAGTTTTAACTGGCAGATCAATAACCTGGCGGCCACCGCTCGCGACGACACGGGCCGCACGGGCGAAAACACCGTGCTCAACGTCACCGCCGCCAACGGCCTGCTGGCCAACGACACCGATCTGGACGGCGATGCGCTGACCGTCAGCCAGGTGGCCGGCTCGGCCAACAACGTGGGCATGACGGTTGCCGGCGGCAACGGCGGTGTGTTCACCATCAACGCCGACGGCAGCTACCGGTTTGATCCGGGCATGGCCTTCGACGACTTGGCGGCCGGCGAAACCCGCACCAGCGCGGTGAGCTACCATCTCAGCGACGGCCAGGGCTCGACCTCCACGGCCACGCTGACCGTCACCGTCACCGGGGTGAACGACGCCCCGGTAGTGGCCACGCCGCTGGCCGATGCTTCCAACAACGACAGCCAGCAGGTCTCTCTGGCCACGGCCGGCGCCTTCCGTGATGCGGATACCAACGACCGGCTGACCTACAGCGCCACGGGCCTGCCGGCCGGTGTCACCATCGACGCCCAGACCGGCATCATCTCCGGCCGCCTGGCCAATGATGCCTCCGTGCGTGGGCCGTATTCGGTCACCGTCACCGCGACAGATCCGTCGAACCAGAGCGCGCAGAGCACCTTCTCGTGGACCATCGTCAACCTGGCCGCCACGGCCCGCGACGATCAGGCCACCACTGCCGAGGATGTGGCCTTCTCGCGCAATGCCGCCAGCGGCGTACTGGCCAACGACACCGACCTGGACGGCGATCCGCTGACCGTCACCCGCGTAGGCGATCAGGCCGGCCGTGTCGGCCAGCCCGTCAACGGCACCAACGGCGGTGTGTTCACCATAAACGCCGACGGTAGCTACAGCTTCAACCCGAACGGCGCCTTCAACGACCTGGCGGTGGGTGTGTCGCGTGATACCGCCGTGCGCTACCAGATCAGCGACGGGCAGGGGAGCACCTCCACGGCTACGCTGACGGTCACCGTCACCGGCACCAACGACGCCCCGACCGTACGCGCTCCGGTGGCCGATCAGGCCTCGCAGGACGGCGACACCATCGCGCTGGCCACCGCCGGCGCCTTTGCGGATGCCGACACCGGCGACACCCTGCGCTACAGCGCGACCGGCCTGCCCGGCGGGCTGGCCATCGACGCCGCCACCGGCGTCATCACCGGGCGTCTGGACGCTGATGCCAGCCAGGTCAACGGCGGTCGCTACAGCGTGGGCGTCACCGCCACCGACAATAACGGCGGCCAGGTCACCGACACTTTCAACTACACCGTGACCAACCCGGCGCCGGTAGCCATCAACGACACGGCGACCACAAGCGAAAACGTCAGCGTGACCGGCTCCGTGCTGGCCAACGACGTCGACGGTGCCAACGACCGGGATCCGCTGCAGGTGGATCGCGTCAACGGCACGGCGGCCAACATCGGCACGGCCGTGGCCGGCAGCAGCGGCGGCCAGTTCACGCTGGGCGCCGACGGCCGCTACACCTTCGTGCCCGGCAGCGACTACGACACCCTCGGGGTGGGTCAAAGCACCACCAGCACGGTGAGTTATCGCATCAGCGACGGCCAGGGCGGCACCTCGAGCGCCACGCTGACCGTTACCATCACTGGTACCAACGACGCGCCCACCGTGGTGCGCATGCTGGACGACCTGTCGGCCAACAACACCGAGACCGTGCGTATTCCCACGGCCGATGCGTTTACCGACATTGATGCCAACGACGTCTTGAGCTTCCGTGCCGATGGCCTGCCCGACGGCTTGTCCATCGACGCCAACACCGGCGTCATCAGAGGCACCCTGGCGGGAGACGCCTCGGCTCAAGGCCCGTTCAACATCCGAGTGACCGCCACCGATCGCCAGGGCGCGACGGCCAGCGATGTCTTCGTGCTCACCGTCAACGACCTGCCGATCACGGCGGCCGATGACACGGCCACTACCGATCAGAACACCGTCATCACGCGCGAGCAGAGCGTGAGCGTGCTGGCCAACGACGGCGACGACGCGGCCACCGTAACCCAGGTCAACGGCACGGCCGATGCGGTCGGCATGCCGGTGGCCGGCACCAATGGCGGTGTCTTCACCCTGTTTGCCGACGGCACGTATCGCTTCGAGCCCAACGACGCCTTTGACCGCCTGGCCGACGGCGCCTCGGACACCACCTCCGTGGTCTACCAGGTCACCAATAACGGCGGCGGCACCGACACCGCGCGTCTGACGATCACCGTCACCGGCGTCAACGACGCCCCGATGGCCGGCAACGCGCCGCTTACGCCGCGCTCGGCCTTCGACGGCGACACCGTCTCGATTGCCACCGCCAATGCGTTTGCCGACCCGGATACCGGCGACACCCTGACCTATAGCGCCGACGGCCTGCCGGCCGGGCTGACCATCAACGCGGCCGGCGACATCACCGGCACGATCGACAGTACAGCCTCGCAGAACGGCCCGAACCGGGACGGCCGCTATACCGTTCTTGTGACTGCCACCGACCGAGCGGGTGAGACATTCACCGACACGTTCGAGCTGGATGTTGCCAACGCCGACGTCATGGCCAACAACGAAGCCGTCACCGTGGCCCAGGGGGGTACGGCCAGCGGCGACGTGCTGGACAACGACGTCGATGGCCGCAACGACATGGACACCCTGCGCGTGGCCACCGTCGCCGGCCAGGCCGACAACCTCGGCATGGCCGTCACCGGCAGCAACGGCGGTGTGTTCACCGTCAACCGCGATGGCACCTACACGTTCAACACCAACGGCGCCTTCACGCGCCTGGCCGCCGGCGAAACCGCCGTCACCACCGTCAACTACCAGATCACTGACGGGCAGGGCAGCACCGACAACGCCCAGATCGTGATCACGGTTCAGGGTCGAAACGACGCGCCCATGGCCGGCATCGTGCCCCTGCCGCGCCAGGACACCACCGACGGTGCCACGCTCTCGATCGCCACCAACGGCGCCTTCGTGGACCCGGACGGCGATGCCCTGACCTACACCGTCACCGGCCTGCCCGACGGGCTTGATATCGATCCGGCCACCGGCCTGATCAGCGGCCAGCTCACCAGCAACGCCTCCCAGGGCGGGCCGGCCAACAACGGCGTGTACAGCATCACCGTCACCGCCACCGACGACGCCGGCCTGTCGCACAGCGAATCCTTCACGCTGGCGGCCGAGAACCGCCCGGTGCTGGCTGCTGACGACATGGGCGAAGTGGCCCAGAACGACACCACCACCGGCAACGTGTTGACCAACGATGTCGACACCGGCCCTGACAACGACGCCCTGTCGGTCGTGGCCGTCGACGGCAACGCCGGCGGCGTGGGCCAGGCCGTACGCGGTGATACCGGTGGTCTGTTCACCATCGGCGCCGACGGCGGCTACGTCTTTGACACCAACGGCGACTTCATCGACCTGGCGGCGGGTGAAAGTGCGACCACGACAATCTCGTACCGGGTCAGCGACGGCCAGGGCAGCACGGTCACCGAGCGCCTGACTATTGAGGTCACCGGCATCAACGATGCGCCGCAGGCGGTCGGCAACCTAGCACGCGAAGACGTCACCGACGGCGAAACCGTGGCCATCGCCACGGCGGCCGGCTTTGCCGATCCCGACAATGAAACGCTGCGTTATACCGCCCAAGGATTGCCTGACGGTCTGACCATCGATGCGGCCACCGGCCTCATCCGTGGCCAGCTCACCAGCGATGCCTCGCAGGGCGGGCCCAACGGCGACGGGCGCTACAGCGTGACCGTCACGGCCACCGATCCGTCGGGTGCAGCGGTCAATCAGACCTTGCTCATCGCAGCCGCCAACCGGCCGGTGATCCTCGCCGATGACGCCGACAGCGCGGGCCAGAACGGCAGTGCATCGGGTAATGTTCTCAATAACGATCGGGATACCGGTCCTGATAACGACCGTCTGCGGGTCATATCCGCCGGCGATGCCGCGCCGGGCACCCGTATTACCGGCGACCAGGGCGGCGTGTTCGTCGTCAACGCCGACGGCAGCTATACGTTTGAAACCGACGGCGATTTCAACCAGCTGGCCGCCGGCGAGCGTCTGACCACGGCCGTGACCTACCAGGCCAGCGACGGCCAGGGCAGCACCGCCTCGGCACGGGTCTCTATCGAAGTTACCGGCGCCAACGATGCGCCCGTGGCCGCTGTCATCAACGATCAATCCGATCGCGACGCGGCCGATATCACGCTCAGCGTGGTCAGCGCGTTCACCGATGTAGACAACGATGATGTACTGACCTATACGGCCAGCAATCTGCCGCCGGGGCTGGCCCTTGATGCCGCCACCGGCCTCATCCGTGGCACCCTCGACAGCTCGGCCTCGGCCGGCGCGCCGTATCGCGTGGCCGTCACCGCCACCGACAGCCAGGGTGCACAGGCCACCAGCCGGTTCGTCTGGCAGGTGATCAACCCCGCCCCGCAGGCCGCGCCGGATGCCAACAGCACGGGCGAGAACGGCCGTCTGTCGGTGGCCGCCAACGCCGGCGTGCTGGCCAACGACGTCGACAGCGACGGCGACGCCTTGAGTGTGTCCCAGGTGAGTGGCCAGGCCAACGCCGTGGGCACGAGTGTCACCGGCAGCAACGGCGGTCTGTTCGTCATCAACGCCGATGGCAGTTACACGTTCGATACCAACGGCGCGTTTGATGCCCTGGCCCGTGGCCAGACGGCCACCACACAGGTGAGCTATCAGGTCCGTGACGCCGACGGCGGCACGGATACGGCTTTCCTGACCGTCACCGTCAACGGTGAGAACGACGCGCCTACGGCCAGCAATCAGCCGCTGGCGGCCCGCTCCGACGTGGACGGCGCCACGGTATCCGTTGACACCAGCCAGGCCTTCGTCGACGCCGATCGCGGCGATACGTTGACCTACAGCGCGACCAACCTGCCGCCGGGCCTGATGTTTGATACGGCCACCGGTCGCATCAGCGGCACGCTGGATGCCACGGCATCGGCCGGTGCGCCCTACAGCGTGACCGTGACCGCTACGGACAGCAGCGGGGCCAGCACGAGCCAGACCTTCAGCTGGCAGATCGCCAACGTGGCGCCGGTGGCTCGTCCTGACGCCGCCCAGGCCGTGGCCGGCGGTTCAGCCTCGGGCAGCGTGTTGACCAACGACCGCGATGGCGCGCCGGATAACGATCCGCTGACCGTGGTGGCCGTGGGCGACAACGCCGATAACGTCGGCCGTGCCGTAGCCGGTTCCAACGGCGGGCAGTTCACGCTCCAGGCCGACGGCAGCTACACCTTTGCTGCCGGTAACGACTTCGTGGGTCTGGCCGCCGGCCAGCACGCGATCACCGAAGTCACGTATCGCATCAGCGACGGCCAGGGCGGTTTTGCCACGGCCAACCTCTCGGTGGACGTCACAGGCGTCAATGAAGCGCCGGTCATCAATTCGCCGATCGGTGACCAGCAAGGCACCGACGGCGCCTCGGTACGCATCGCCTCGGCCTTTAGCGATATCGATAACGGCGATGTGTTGACCTACACGGCCACCAACCTGCCGCGTGGGTTGTCGATCAACGCCGACACCGGCGTGATCAGCGGCACCCTGGCCGCCGATGCCTCGGTCAATGCGCCCTATCGCATCAGCGTGACGGCCACCGATCGTGCCGGCGCCAGCGTGACGGATACCTTCACCCTGCGCGTGAACAACCCCGCGCCGACGGCGGTTGACGACCTGTTCCAGGTCAACGAGAACGGCCAGCTCTGGGTGTCATCCCAGAACGGCGTGCTCGCCAACGACCGCGATCCCGACGGCGACACGCTGACGGTGGACCAGGTGGCCGGTATGGCGGCCAACATCGATCAGAGCGTCACCGGCTCGGCCGGCGGCGTGTTCACCGTCGCCGCGGACGGCAGCTATCAGTTCGACACGGGCAACGCCTTCGAGGATCTGGCTGCAGGCCAGACGCGCACCACCTTCGTGGACTATCGCGTCTCCGACGGTCAGGGCGGTTTCGACACGGGGCGTCTGAGCGTTCGCGTGCTGGGCACCAACGATGCCCCGGTGGCCATGGCCGATACCGGTGCGACCGATCAGAACACCACGCTCAACGTGGCCGCGGCCAACGGCGTGTTGGCCAACGATCGTGACGTGGACAACGGCGACACCCTGCGCGTAACGGCAGTCGCCGGGCGCAGCGACGGCGTGGCGACGGCAGTGGCCGGCAACCAGGGCGGCCAGTTCACGATTGCCGCCGACGGCAGCTATGTCTTTGTGCCGGGTGATGACTTCATCGGTCTGGCGGCCGGCGAGCAGCGCACCACCCGTGTGACCTACACCGCCACCGACCGCCAAGGGGCGAGCGTCGACAGCACGCTCACCGTCACCGTGACCGGTACCAACGATGCCCCGGTGGCCCAGGGCATGCTGGCGGATCAATCCAGCAGCGACGGCAACCAGGTCTCGGTGGCCACCGCTGCCGGCTTTAACGATATCGATCGCGGTGACGTGTTGACCTACAGCGCCACGGGGCTACCGGCCGGGCTGGCCATCGATGCCAACACCGGCGTTATTTCCGGCCAGATCGCGGCCGATGCCTCCGACAACGGCCCGTATTCGGTAGCTGTCACGGCAACCGATCAGGCCGGTGCGACTGCCACCCAGAGCTTCACCTGGACCGTGGCTGATCGCGCCTCCGTGGCGGCCGACGACGCCGGCTCGACCGACCAGAACACCGCGCTGAGTGTGGCGGCCGCCAACGGCGTGCTGGCCAACGACTTGGACCCGGACGGCGACGGCCTGTCCGTGGTTACGGTCAATGGTGACGCCAACACCGTTGGCATGGCGATAGCCGGCAGCGACGGCGGTACGTTCACGCTCAATAGCGACGGCAGTTACCGCTTCGTGCCTGGCAATGATTTCATCAGCCTGGGCCAGGGCGATACCGCGACCACCTCCGTCGTGTACGGGCTGGACGATGGCGGGGCCACCGCGCGCCTGACCATCACAGTGGTCGGCGTGGACGATGCGCCAGCCGTCATTGCGCCGCCGAATGACGTCGATACCAGTGACGGCAGTGCGGTGGATATTGACACCTCGACCGCCTTCAACGACCCGGATCTGGGCGATACGCTGACCTACAGCGTCGAGAACCTGCCGCCGAACCTGGCCATCGACCCGGATACCGGCCTGATTTCCGGCACGCTGGCATCCAACGCCTCTGACGCCATGGCGTACCAGGTGCGCGTCACGGCCACCGACCGGGCCGGCCAGCAGGCCACGACCACCTTCACCATCCGTGTGGTCGAACAACCGGCCCAGCCGGTGGACGATGCCGATCGCACCAATGAAGACACAGCGATCGTGCGCCAGCCGGTCAACGGTGTTCTAGCCAACGATCGCGATCCCGACGGCGATACGCTGGCCGTCGATCAAGTGGCCGGCAGCGCCGCCAACGTCGGCCAGAACGTGGCCGGCAGCAATGGCGGCATGTTCGTCATCAACGCCGACGGCAGCTATCGCTTCGACCCGGGTGCGGATTTCCAGAGCCTGGCTGCCGGCGAAAGTGCGACCACCTCGGTGAGCTATCGCACCGACGGCGGCTCGGCCACGGCAACACTCACCGTGGTGGTCGCCGGCGTGAACGACGCGCCGACCGCACTCGGCCTATCGCCGATGACCGCGCA
The DNA here is from genome assembly GCA_002320455.1 of Salinisphaera sp. UBA1666. Classification (GTDB taxonomy): domain Bacteria; phylum Pseudomonadota; class Gammaproteobacteria; order Nevskiales; family Salinisphaeraceae; genus Salinisphaera. Next base: position 30,548 of record DCKU01000142.1, on the reverse strand, counting down.
CGACAATCAGCAGGTCACGATCCCCACGGCCACCGGCTTTGCCGACGTGGACACCAACGACACGCTGACCTACGCAGCGACCGGCCTGCCTGACGGCCTGGCCATCGACGCCGATACCGGTCTGATCAACGGCTCGCTGGGCGATAATGCAGCGGCCCAGGGCCCGTATCAGATTCAGGTCACCGCGACTGACGAGGCCGGGGCCCGTGCCACCAGCACGTTCACCCTGACCGTCGTCAATGATGCGGCCGTGGCCGTGGACGATGCCGACAGCACCACTGAAAACACCGCTATCAGCCGTGATGCGGCCAACGGCGTGCTCGTCAATGACAGTGACAGTGATACCCCGACCCTGTTCGTGGGGGCCGTCGACGGCCAGGCAGACAATGTCGGCGAAGCCCTCGCCGGCTCGGCCGGCGGCGTCTTCGTCATTAATGCCGACGGCAGTTACCGCTTCGACCCGGGCACCGACTTCGATGCCCTGGCCGTAGGTGTCTCGCGCACCACGAGCATCAGCTACCGTGTTGGCAACGACGACGGCGCCACCAACACCGCCACGCTGACGGTGACCGTCACCGGCACCAACGACGCCCCGAGTGTGGTGACGCCGCTGGCCGATCAAAACGCCGAAGATGGCGCCTCGGTGGTGATTGCCACCGCCGGCGCGTTTGCCGACATCGACAGCGGCGACCGTCTGACCTATGCCGCCAACGGCCTGCCCCAGGGCCTGTCTATCGACAGCGACACCGGCCGAATCAACGGCACGCTGGCCGCCAACGCTTCGGTGAACGGCCCGTACGCCATCACCGTCACGGCCACTGACACCCAGGGTGCGTCTGTCAGCAGTACGTTCACCCTGTCGGCCACCAACGTCGCCCCGCGGGCCGCCAACGACGCCGGCCAGGCGGACGCCGGCGGTGCCACTGCCGGCAACGTGTTGGCCAACGACGTCGACGGCGCGCCGGATGCCGATCCGTTGACCGTGGCCCAGGTGGGCGGCAACGCCAACGCCGTCGGCCAGGCCGTGGCCGGCGACAACGGTGGCCGGTTCATCGTGGCCGCCGACGGCAGCTATACCTTCTCGGCCGGCAACGACTTCGTGGCTCTGGCCGCGGGTCAAACCGCCATCACCCGTGTGACCTATCAGGTCAGCGACGGACAGGGCGGCATGGCCACGGCGAGCCTGGCCATCACCGTCACCGGCGCCAACGATGCGCCGGTAGTAGCCGTACCGTTGGCCGATGCCTCGGCCAACGACGGCGCCCGTGTGAGTATTCCCACGGCTGGCGCCTTTGCCGACCCGGATCAGGGCGATACGCTCACCTACCGAGCCGACGGTCTGCCGCAGGGCCTGGCCATTGACCCCGACACCGGTCTGATCACCGGTCGTCTGGCGGCTGATGCCTCCAACAACGGGCCGTATGCCATCACGGTCACGGCCACCGATGCCCAGGGTGCGTCCGTGAGCAGCCGTTTCACGCTGCGTGCCGACGACCAGCCGGCCATTGCCACCGGCGACACGGCCACCACCGGCGAAGACGTCGTGCTTGTGGCCGATGCCGCCAACGGCGTGCTGGCCAACGACCGAGATCCCGACGGCGATGCGCTCTCCGTGGCCGCGGTGAACGGTAACGCGGCCAACGTGGGAGCCCGTATCGCGGGCAGCAACGGCGGCGTGTTCATCATCAACGCCGACGGCAGCTATCGCTTCGAGCCCGGTGCCGACTTCAACCGCCTGGCCGCCGGCGATCGCGACACCACGTCGGTGACTTACCAGGCGGCCGGTAACGGCACGCCCGGTGGCAGCGCCACCCTGACGGTCACCGTGACCGGCACCAACGATGCGCCGCAGGTCGTGGCCACGTTGGCCGATATCGAATCACGCGACGGCGATACGCTGGATATCTCCACGGCCGGCGTATTCGCCGATCCGGATGCCGGCGATACGCTGACCTACACGGCGCGCAACCTGCCGGACGGCCTGGCCATCAATGCCCAGACCGGCGAAATCACCGGTCGCCTGGATTCCGACGCCTCGCAGCGTGCGCCCTTCGATATCGTGGTGGTGGCCACCGACGATTCGGGCGCGCCGGCCGAGGCACGCTTTACCCTCAACGTCATCAACGTCATCCCACAGGCCGATGACGACACCGGCGCGACCGCGCAGAACGACGTACTGCGCGTGAATGCCGCGGGCGGCGTGCTGGCCAACGACCAGGACGGCACTGCCGACTTCGATGACTTGAACGTGGTCAGCGTGGGCGGCGATGCCGGCCGCGTGGGCGCGCGTGTACCGGGCGACCAAGGCGGGGCGTTCATCATCAACGCCGACGGCAGCTATGTCTTCGACCCGGGCACGGATTTTGCCGGCCTGGCCGCGGGTGATGTGGCGACCACCTCGGTGACCTACACCGTCTCCGACGGCCAGGCCGGCACCGCCCAGGCCATTCTTTCGATTGCGGTCACCGGCGTGAACGATGCGCCGACCCGTGCTGTGCCCATTGCCGACCAGAACGCCTCCGACGGTGAAACGCTTGTCGTACCGACCGCCGGTACGTTCAACGACGTGGATCGCGGCGACGCGCTGACCTATAGTGCTGTCGGCCTGCCGGCCGGGCTGACGATCGATGCGCAGACCGGTCTGATCACCGGCCAGCTGGCCGACAACGCCTCCGCGACCAACAACGGCAGCTACGTCGTCACGGTCACGGGAACCGACGAGGCGGGTGCGACCGCCACCGATCAATTCACGATCAACGTGGTCGCCCAGCCGGCCGTGGCCCAGAGCGACCGCGCGACCACCGGTGAAAACGACACCCTCACCACCGATGCGCCGGGCGTGCTGGCCAATGACGCGCGCGCCACCGCGGTCGCCGGCGTGGCCGGTTCGGCCAACAACATCGGCCAGCCGGTGGCCGGCAGCAACGGTGGCCAGTTCATCGTCAACGCCGACGGCAGCTATCGCTTCGTGCCGGGCACCGATTTTGACGTGCTGGCCCAGGGCCAGTCGCGGACCACCTCGGTGACCTACCAGGTGGACGACGGCCGCGGCGGGCAGGCCTCGGCCACGCTGACGGTGGACGTCATCGGCGCCAACGACACGCCGACCGTGCGCCAGCAGGCCGCTGATCGTCGCAACGACGACGGCGACAGCGTGGTGGTGGACACCGCTGCCCTGTTTGCCGACGTGGATGCCAACGATCGGCTGAGCTACAGCGCCGACAATCTGCCGGGTGGGCTCACCATCGATACCGCCACCGGGCGCATCAGCGGCCGTCTGGCCTTCGATGCCTCCACCAACGCGCCCTACAGCGTGACCGTGCGGGCCACCGACGGCCAGGGGGCCAGTGTGTCCCAGACCTTCACCTGGCGCGTGGACAACCTGGCGCCGGTGGCAGCCGACGATGCCGGCCAAATCACGGCAGGTGCAGCGCCGATCACCGGCGACGTGCTGGATAACGACCAAGACGGCGTGCCCGATAACGACACGCTGGTCGTGGGTGCCGTGGCCGGAAGCGCAGATAACGTGGGCCAGAGCGTGCGCGGCAGCCAGGGTGGCCAGTTCATCGTGGCCGCCGACGGCAGCTATCGCTTTGATGCCGGCAACGACTTCGCCAACCTGGCCGCCGGCCAGACGCGGGCGACTGAAATCCGCTACACCGTCACCGACAATCAGGGCGGCAGTGACCTCGGCCGTCTGGTGATCACCGTCACCGGTGTCAACGACGGCCCCATGGTCGTGGCCCCGCTGGCCGATACCCGAGCCAACGACGGTGCCACCGTGGTGCTCGCCACCGCGGGCGCCTTTGCCGATCCGGACGCCGGCGACCAGCTGGCCTACAGCGCCGACGGCCTGCCGGCCGGGCTGACCATCGATGCCAACACCGGCATCATCACCGGTCGTGCGACCAGCAATGCCTCGGCCAACGGCCCGTTCAACGTGGCCGTCACCGCGACTGACGGTAGCGGTGTGTCCACGACATCCCGCTTTGTCTGGTCGTTTGACAACGTGGCCCCGGTGGCCGCAGATGACACCTCGCGCGACAACGACGGCATGCGCCAGACCGGCAACGTGCTGACCAACGACGTCGACGGCGCGCCGGATCAGGACGGCCTCACCGTGGCCCGCGTGGCCGGTGAAACCGGCAACGTCGGCCAGGCCGTGGCCGGCAGCGCCGGCGGCCGCTTTACTGTGGCCGCCGACGGCAGCTACGTCTTCGAGCCGGGCAACGACTTCGTCAGCCTGGCCGCGGGACAGAACCGCTCCACCCAGATCACCTATCAGGTGAGCGACGGCCAGGGCGGTTTCGACACCGCCACGCTGACCGTGACCGTGGTAGGCGTGAACCAGGGCCCGATGACCGTCACCCCGCTGGCCGACGTGCGCGCCAACGACGGTGCCTCGGTGGCCATCGAAACGGCCGGCTCCTTTGCCGATCCCGACAACGGCGATCGGCTGACCTACAGCGCACAAGGCCTGCCGCAGGGGCTGGCGATTGATGCCAATACCGGCCAGATCACCGGCCGCCTGGCATTCGATGCCTCCGAGCGCGCGCCGGTTCAGGTCCAGGTGACCGCCACCGACGGCGCCGGTGTGGCCACGAGCAGCACCTTTACGCTGACCAGCCTGAACGTGGCCCCCGAGGCCACCGACGATGCCGCTACCGTGGCTGCCAACGCAACGGCTAACGGCAACGTGCTGGCCAATGACCGCGACGGCGCCACCGACGGCGATCGCCTGCAGGTGGGTGCCGTCAACGGCGGCATAGACCAGGTCGGCGTCTCCATTGCCGGCAGCAATGGCGGCACTTTCGTCATTAACGCTGACGGCAGCTATCGCTTCTTGCCGGGTTCAGACTTTACCGACCTGGCGGTCGGCCAGCAGCGCGTGACCCAGGTCAGCTACACCGTGGCCGACGGCCAGGGGGCGTCTGATCAAGGCGTGCTGGTGATCACCGTCGACGGCGTAAACGATGCGCCGCAGACCGTGGCCGATATTCCGGCCCAGCAGGCCGGCGACGGCCAGAGCGTGACCATTGCCACCGCGGCGGCCTTCGCCGACCCGGATACCGGGGATCGACTGACCTACAGCGCCACGGGCCTGCCGGCCGGTCTGACCCTGGATACGGCCACCGGTCGTATCACAGGCACGCTGGCCAGTGATGCCTCACAGGCCAGTCCGTACGCGATTGATGTGACCGCCACCGATCAAAGCGGTGCCACGGCCACCACGCGCTTCACCCTGACCGCGGCGAACGCCGCGCCGATCGCTACCAGCGACACGGCGCAAACCGGCGAGCGCGCATCGCTCGACGTGCCGGCCGCCCAGGGCGTGCTGGCCAACGACATCGACGGCGGCACCGATCGCGACTCGCTGGCGGTGGCAGCCATCAACGGCAACGCCAACGGCGTTGGACGCGAGATTGCCGGCAGCAACGGCGGCGTGTTCGTCGTGCGCGCCGACGGCAGCTATACCTTCAACCCGGGCAGCGACTTCATCCGCCTGGGTGCGAACGAATCAGCCACCACCAGCGTGTCCTATCGCATCAGCGACGGGCAGGGCGGCACTGCCGAAGCCAACCTCGTGGTCACCGTGGCCGGTAACAACGACGCGCCGCGTGTCGTGGGGGCCACCGCTGACCAGTCCGCCAACGACGGCGCCCAGATCGACATTGCCGCCGGTCAGGCCTTCGCCGACCCGGATTCCCCGCTGCGTTTTGCCGCTGACGGCCTGCCGGCCGGGCTGGCGATCGATGCCAATACCGGCGTCATCAGCGGCCGTCTGGCCAGCGATGCGTCCGTCAACGGACCGTATACGATCACCGTCACGGCCACCGACGACCAGGGCGCAACGGCCCGCGATCAGTTCGTGCTGACCGCCAACAACACCGTGCCGGTGGCTGCTGGCGATACCGCACGTACTGCGGCCAACCAGATGTTTGCCAGCGCCGTCGGCGCCGGCGTGCTGGCCAACGACACCGATGCCGACGGCGATACGCTTACGGTATCGGCCGTCAACGGCCAGGCCGGTGCGATCGGCACGCCCGTGGCCGGCGATACCGGCGGGCGGTTCATTATCAACGCCGACGGCAGCTACACGTTTGATCCGAACGGCGATTTCGATCGTCTGGCGGCCGGTCAGACCGCCGTCACCTCGGTGCGTTATACCGTCTCCGACGGCCAGGGCGGCACGAGCCAGGCCCAGCTGTCGTTGACCGTAACCGGCGTGAACGAGGCGCCCACGGTCCAGCCCATCGCTGACCAGTCGGCGCTGGATCGTGAGCAGGTCGCTATTGCGGCCGGTAACGCGTTTGCCGACGTGGACGCAGGCGATACGTTGACCTTCACGGCCAACGGCCTGCCGGCCGGCCTGGCTATAGATACCGCCACCGGCCGTATCAGCGGCCAGCTGGCCAATAACGCTTCGGCCAACGGCCCGTACTCGATCACCGTATCGGCCACCGACCGGGCCGGTGCCACGGTCAGCACCACGTTCGTCCTGAACGTGGCTGACCAGCCCTCGGCCGCGGCCGACGATGCAGCCAGCGTCGATGAAAACGGCGTGCTCTCTCGCGACGCCGCCAACGGCGTGCTGGTCAACGACATCGATCCCGATGGCGACGGCCTGTCCGTGACCGCGGTCAACGGCCAGGCGGCCGCCGTGGGCAACAGCGTGGCCGGCAACGGCGGCGGTGTCTTCACCGTGGCTTCGGATGGCAGCTTCACCTTCAATACCGGCGCCGACTTCGACCGTCTGAGCGCTGGTGAAACGGCCCAGTCCTCGGTCAGCTACAGCATCGCGACCGGTAACGGCGGACAGGCCACGGCCACCTTGACGGTGACCGTCAACGGCACCAACGACGTGCCGCAGGTCGTCATGCCGCTGGTCGACACCAATGGCCGCGTGGGGGATTCGATCTCGCTGGCCACCTCGGGTGTCTTCGCCGATGCAGATGCCAACGACCGTCTGACCTACAGTGCCACCAATCTGCCCAGCGGCCTGACCATCGATGCCAACACCGGTGTGATCAGCGGTACGCTGGCCGCCGGCAATAATCCCGGTACGCCGAACACCGTCGTGGTAACGGCTACGGATCGCAGCGGCAGCGTCGCGCGCTCTGCGTTCGACTTCACCGTGATCGATTCGCCGACGGTGGCCAACGACGATACGGCGACAGCCGGTGAAAATACCCCGATCACGGCCAATGCCGCCAACGGCGTGTTGGCCAACGATCAGGACCCCGATGGCACGCCGCTACAGGTGGGCCAGGTCAACGGCCAGGCCGGTAATGTCGGCCAGACGGTGGCCGGTAGCCAGGGCGGCTCGTTCGTCATCGCCGCCGACGGCAGCTACAGCTTTGATCCGGGGGCCGACTTTGACACGCTGGCCGCCGGGCAGACGGCGAGCACGTCGGTCACCTATCAGCCGGCGGGCGCAGACGCGCCGGCCACGCTGGTGGTCACCGTCACCGGTGCCAATGATGTACCGGTCACGAGCGGCATTGCCCCGATCACATCCAGTGTCAACGAGCCGGTGCAGGTCTCACTGGCCGGTGCCTTCTCGGACATCGATACCGGCGATCGTCTGCGCTACACCGCCGACGGCCTGCCGCCGGGGCTGGTGCTGGACGCCGATACCGGCGTGCTCAGTGGCACCGTGGGCGCCGATGCGGCCCGCGACATGCCGTACTCGGTCACCGTCACCGCTACCGACGGCACCGGTGCGTCTATCGCGACCACCTTTGCCTATCGCGTGGTCGACAACCCGGCGATCGCCGTGGACGACGCGGACAGTACCGACGAGAACACGGCCATCCAGCGTGATGCCGCCAACGGCGTGCTAGCCAACGACCGTGATAGCGATACGCCCGTGCTGAGCGTGGCGGCAGTCAACGGCCAAGCCGGAAACGTCGGCACGGCCGTCACTGGCAGTCAGGGCGGTCTGTTCACCGTGAACGCAGACGGCAGCTATTCGTTTGATCCCAACGGCGCCTTCGACACCCTGGCCGCTGGGGATACGGCGACCACCCAGGTCACCTACCAGGTGGCCGGCGGCGGCACCGCCACGCTCGTGGTCTCGGTCCAGGGCGTGAACGATGCGCCCACCATCGTAGGCGCTCTGAACGATGTGGCCGCCCGCGACGGACAGACCATCGCCGTGGCCACTGCCGATGTATTCAGCGATGCCGATCAGGGTGATCAGCTGTCCTACGGCGCCACCGGTCTACCGGCGGGCTTGATGATCGACCCGGACACGGGCCTGATCAGCGGCGCATTGGCCGCCAATGCCTCGGCCAACGGCCCGTTCACGATCGTCGTGACGGCCACCGATGGCCAGGGGGCCGCCACCACGGCTCGCTTCACGCTGGATGCGACCAACGTTGCGCCCGTGGCCGTGGACGACACGAGCGCAACCGCGGCAGATACGCCCGCCACGGGCAACGTGCTCGACAACGACCGCGACGGCGCGCCGGACAGCGATCGTCTAACCGTCTCGGCCGTCAACGGCCAGGCCAATGCGGTCGGCGTATCGATCGCCGGTAACAACGGCGGCCGATTCACCGTTGATGACAGCGGCGACTACCGATTCGAGCCGGGCAACGACTTCGTACGCCTGGGCGCTGGACAGTCGGCATCGACCCAGGTCAGCTATCAGATCAGCGACGGCCAGGGCGGAACTGCCACGGCCACGCTGGTGGTCACCGTGATGGGCGTGGACGATGCGCCGACCGTGGTGGCGCCGATCGCCGATGTGTTGGCCAACGACGGCAGCGCCGTTCAGGTGGACACCGCCGGCGCCTTCGCCGACCCGGATGCCAACGCGCGCCTGACGTACAGCGCCGCCGGCCTGCCGCCCGGGCTGATGATCGATGCCACCACCGGGCGCATCAGCGGCATGCTGGCCGCCGATGCCTCGGCCAACGGGCCGTATTCGGTGACGGTCACCGCCACCGATCAGGCCGGTAACGCCGTGAGCGATACCTTCGTGATCACGGCCACCGATCAGCCCAGCACGGCAATCGACGATCAGGGCACCACTAACGAGAACACCACGCTGGTGGTGAATGCCGCGAACGGCGTGCTGGCCAACGACACCAACCCCGACGGCGACACCTTGAGTGTGGCAAGCGTCAACGGGCAGGCGGCCAACGTGGGCATGGAGATCCGCGGCGACAACGGCGGCGTTTTTGTTGTCAACGCCGACGGCAGCTATCGCTTTGTGCCGGGAGCCGACTTTGAGGGCCTGGCCCAGGGCGAGCGTGCGACCACTGCGGTGAGCTATCAGGTCTCCGGCGGCACGCCGGGTGCTGATACGGCCACGCTTTCGGTCGTGGTAACCGGTGTGAATGACGCTCCGAACGTCGTCGCCCCGCTGGCTGACGTCAGCGAGGCCGAGGGCGTGAGCGTGTCGATTCCCACCGCTTCGGCCTTTGCTGATGCGGATCGCAACGATGTCTTGCGCTACAGCGCCACCGGTCTGCCGGGTGAGCTGATCATTGATGCCGCCACCGGTGTCATCACTGGGCAACTGGCCTCTGATGCCACCGCGCGCGGGCCGTATACGATCACCGTGACGGCCACCGACGAGTTGGGCCAGAGCGTTTCGTCAACCTTCACCCTGACCACCGTCAATCAGCCGGTCACGGCCGTGGCAGACATCGGCAATGCACGCGCCGACAGCCTGCTGTCGGTCAATGCCAATACGGGCGTGCTGGCCAATGATCGCGACGGCGATGGCGATCGGCTGCAGGTCAGCGCGGTCAATGATCGTGCGGACGGGGTCGGCCAGACGGTGGCCGGGACCAACGGCGGTTTGTTCACGCTGCAAAGCGATGGCAGCTACGTCTTTGATCCCAACGGTGATTTCGACGCCCTGGCCGACGGCCAGACGGCCACCACTTCGGTGCGTTATACCGCCACCGACGGCGACGGCTCGAGCCAGAGCACCACGCTTTCGATCACCGTCACCGGCGTGAACGATGCGCCCACCGTGGCGCGGCCGCTGGCCGACGTGAACGCCACCAACAGCCAGCAGATCAGCATCCCCACGGCCGGCATATTTGCCGATGTGGATAATGGCGATGTGCTGCGCTTTGATGCCGCGGGCCTGCCGGCCGGGCTGGTGATTGATCCGGCCACCGGACAGATCAGCGGTCAATTGGCCGAGAATGCCAGCGCCAACGGGCCGTATGGTGTTCAGATTACGGCGACGGATCGCAGCGGTGCATCGGTTGTCAGCACGTTCAATCTGAACGTGGCCGATCGCCCGATCGTGGCTCTGGATGACGTCAACCAGACCAACGAAACCACTTCACTCACCGTGGCCGCACCGGGCGTGCTGGCCAACGATCGTGATCCGGCCGGCGACGGCCAGAGCGTGGTTGGTGTGGCCGGTACAGACCGCGTCGGGACGCCGCTTGCCGGCACCAACGGCGGCGTGTTTGTCATCAACGCCGACGGCAGTTACTCGTTTGACCCCGGCATGGACTTCATCGGCCTGGCCGATGGGCAGACGGCCACCACGTCGATTACCTATCAGACCGGTAACGACGTCGGCGGCCAGGACAGTGCCCGTCTGACCATCACGGTCATCGGCCAGAACACGGCGCCGACCACGGTTCGTCCGCTGGCCGGGCAAGACGCTCGCGACGGTGACACGGTCTCGATTGCCACCGCCGGCGCGTTTGCCGATGCCGATCGCGGTGATCAACTCTCTTATGCTGCCGATGGCCTGCCGGCCGGGCTGATGATCGATCGGGTCACCGGTGAGATCAGCGGAACCCTGGCAGCCAACGCCTCGGGCAACGCGCCTTATGCCATCGTGGTTACGGCCACCGACGGCCAGGGAGCCACGGCCCAGTCGCAGTTTGCGCTGAACGTGACCAACCCGGCGCCTGTGGCCGTGGATGATGCTGCCAGTGCGACCGACGGCGTCACGCTGACCGGTGATGTATCGCTCAACGACCGCGACGGCGCCAACGATGCCGATCCGCTCACGGTGGATCAGGTGGCCGGCAACGCCGCCAACGTGGGCATGGCCATTCGTGGCAGCCAGGGTGGCTTGTTCACGGTCAACGCCGATGGCACCTATCAGTTCGTGGCCAACGGCGACTTCGACCGTCTGGCGGCCGGTGCCACGGCCACCACCTCGATCACCTATCGCATCAGCGATGGTCAGGGCGGCACCGATACGGCCACGCTTGTCGTGACCGTGACCGGTATTGATAACGCGCCGACCGTGGCCAGCCCGCTGGCGGATCAGGATGACGCCGACGGCCAGAGCATTCGCCTGGCCACGGCCGATCGCTTTGCCGATGCCGACGTGGGCGACACGTTGACGTACACGGCCACGAATCTGCCGCCGGGGCTGATGATTGATCGCAACACCGGCGTGATCTCGGGTGATCTGGCCAGCAACGCCTCGGTAAACGCGCCGTATAGCGTCAGCGTGACGGCCACCGATGGCAGCGGCCAGACCGCCACCACGAGCTTCACTTGGCGCGTGGTCAATCTGGCGCCCGTGGCAGTGGATGATCGCGCCACGACGGGCGCCGGCGCCACCGCCAGCGGTGACGTGCTGGCCAACGATCGCGACAGCGGCCCGGATAACGATCCGCTGCAGGTCGATCAGGTCAACGGCATGGCCGGCGGTGTCGGCACGGCCATCACCGGCAGCAACGGCGGACGCTTCACGGTCTCTGCCGACGGCAGCTGGCAATTCGATCCGGCCGGGGCCTTCACCGGCCTGGCCGCCGGGCAGCAGATCGATACCCAGATCAGCTATCGCGTCAGCGACGGCCAGGGCGGTGTAGCCACGGCTAACTTGGTGGTCACGGTGACCGGCGCCAACGATGCGCCCACAGTGGTCAATCAAGACAATCCAGCGCCGGCCTCGGACGGCGACACCGTCAACCTGTCGACGGCCGGCCGGTTCGCCGATGCCGATCAGGACGACGTGCTCCGCTATGCGGCTACCGGCCTGCCGAACGGGCTGATGATCGATCCGGCCACGGGCGTGATCTCGGGCACGCTGGCAAGCGATGCCTCGCGTGGCGGGCCGTATGTGATCACCGTCACGGCCACCGATTCACAGGGCGGCCAGGCGTCTACCGACATCACGCTGGTGGTGAACAACACCGCGCCTGTGGCCGGTGATGATGCCGTGACCGGCCGGGCCGACCAGATCACCCAGATCAACGTGCTGGACAACGACCGCGACGGCGGCAACGATGCCGACACGCTGGTGGTCAACCAGGTGGCCGGACGCGCCGACAACGTAGGCGTGGCCGTGCCGGGCAGCCAGGGCGGGCAGTTCACCGTTGCCAGCGATGGCAGCCTGGTGTTCACGCCGGGCAATGATTTCGACGCCCTGGGCTCCGGTGAAACAGCCACCACGTCGATCACCTATCAGGTCTCCGACGGCCAGGGTGGCACCGCCACGGCGCGTGTCGTGGTTACGGTGAACGGTGTGAACGACGCACCGCGCGTTGTGACCCCGCTGGGTGATCGCAGCAGTGCCGACGGCGACGCGGTGGTCATTGCCGCCGGCGAGGCATTTGCTGATGCCGATGCCGGCGATCGTCTGACTTATACCGCCAGCGGCCTGCCGGCCGGTCTCATGATCGATCCCGCGACCGGCCGGATCACGGGTAGCCTGGGCTCGGATGCCTCGCAGCAGGGTCCGTATCAGGTACGCGTCACCGCTACCGATAGCGCAGGCGCCCAGGCCACAAGCCAGTTCACGCTGGCGGCTACCAATGTGGCGCCGGTGTCGGTTGCCGACCAGGCGAGCGTCAGTGAGAACGGGCAGGCTGTCGGCAACGTATTGACCAACGATCGCGACGGCGGCCGAGACGGCGATACGCTTACGGTATCGGCTATCAACGGCCAGGCCGGTGCCATCGGCACGCGCGTGGCCGGCAGCAATGGTGGCCTGTTCACCATCGGCGCCGACGGCGCGTATCAGTTCGATGCGAACGGCGGTTTTGACAACCTGGCGCCGGGCGAAAGCGTGGCCACATCGGTGACCTATCAGGTCAGCGATGGCCAGGGCGGCACGAGCACCACCACGCTTACCGTCATCGTCAACGGTGCCGACGAGGCGCCGACGCTGGTGCAGCCGATTGCCGATCAGAACGTCCGTGACGGCGATAGCCTGTCGATTGACGCGGCAGCCGCTTTTGCTGATGCCGGCGACGGCGTCCTGCGCTACGGCGCGACAGGCCTGCCGTCCGGGCTGATGATCGATCCCGCTAGCGGGCTCATCAGCGGCCGACTGACCGGGGATGCCAGCGTTACCGGGCCGTTCACGGTCGTGGTCACGGCCACGGATGCCAACGGCAACACCGTCAGCGATTCGTTCGTCATCGCCTCGACCAATATCGCGCCGACGGCTGTCGATGATCGGGCCACCACGACAGAAAATCGCCCGGTGGCCGGTAACATACTGACCAACGACCGCGACGGCGCGCCGGACACTGATCCGCTTCGTGTCAGTAGTGTCAACGGTCAGGCCGGCCGCGTCGGTCAAGCCGTGGCCGGCAGCAACGGCGGCCTGTTCACGATCGGTGCCGACGGCCAGTACCGGTTTGATCCGAACGGTGATTTCAGCGCCTTGAATCCGGGGCAGAGCCGCACCACCACGGTGACCTACCAGGTTTCCGACGGGCAGGGCGGCACCGACGAGGCCGAGCTGACGATTACCGTGGACGGCGTGATCCGTGCCGGCACGCTGGGCGACGATACGGCCCAGTTCGGCGACAGCTACCGCAAGGACGTGACCTCCGCCTTCAACGACTCGGGCCTCGTGGGGCCGCTGCGCTACAGCGCGACCGGCCTGCCCAGCGGTGTTACCATCAACCCGGCGACGGGCGTGATCCAGGGCAACCCGGTGGCCCTGGGGCCATTCACGGTTACCGTCACGGCCACCGACGCCAACGGCCAGGCGCTCAGCACCACCTACAACGTGCGCGTGCTGGCGCCGTCCATCGTCTACGACGACGTGCCCGGCAATCCGTTCCGTCCGACGCCGGCCGGCGTGGACTTCGGACGCGATGTGGGCAACGGCTTTGCTCTGGGCGGGCTGACCGATCGTGAGCCGTTCTTAGGCTACGACTACGAGCCGGATCTGGTGCTGCGTGCCACCGACGACTTGAGCCTGATCTTCGATAACGAGTTCAATGTCAACTTCGACGTGCCCAAGGTTCGTTATCAGGCCACCCAGACCGATGGCCGTAGTCTGCCGGGTACGCTGACCGTCAATGCCGACACCGGTGATATTACCGGCCGGCTGCCGGCCGGCATGAGCCAGGCGCGGCTCACGGTGATCGCGATTGATGATAATGGCGATACCCGAACCCGCGAGGTCTGGGTTGATGCCTTTGGCCATGTGATCTCTCAACCGGGAGATCGCGCACTGGCCGAGCGGCCGGATCTCTACCGTCGCAGCGAAATCACGCTGGTGCCGGCGCGGGATGTGGCCCGCAGCCAGATCACTGAAGATCGGGGCAATCCGATGCAGGTGGTCGGTGTGCGCCTGAACAATCGAGATCTTGCCATCGACGTGCAGGACCCGAACGCGGCCGACGTGGCCGAGTACACGGCCACGCTGACCGACGGCAGCCCGCTGCCGTCATGGCTGGCCTTCGATCGTGACTCGGCGGACTTGGCCGGTCGCTTGCCGGTCGGGGTCAACGAGCTTCACGTTCGTGTTGTAGCCGTGGATGATAATGGGGATATGCGAGTACTCGACCTGGATATTCGGGTCGACGAATCCGACCGGTCGAGCGCGCAGCACTGGCGGTCACTGTCGGACGAGGCCGATCGCGCGCTATCGGCCAGTGGGGATCGGCATGCCGACAGTCGCGGTGCGCGGCTGGCGGCTGCCTTGAGGTTCAACCAATAGAATCAGGCCGGATCGGCCATTTTGGGGATAGTGGGTGTATCAGGGAGACGACATGGGTTACGTAAGACGTTCACGACAATGGCTGGGGCTGGTCAGCCTCGCCGTCGTCACAGCCGGCTGTGCCGTCAGCCCGGACCCGTTGACGCGTGACGAGCTGGCCGACCAGGCCCGCTCGGATATGGCGGTACTGCGGGCCGGTCAGCCGGCCATCGATACGCCGCTGACGCAGGAGCAGGCCGTCGCACGGGCAATTCTGTATAACCGGGATCGCCACGTCGCCAGCATGAAGGCGGCTTTGGCGCGCAATCAGCTGTCGGTGGCCAACTTCAAGATGTTGCCGAGCCTGACGGCTTCGGCGGGCTATACCACACGTAGCGAGTTTGCGGCCACGCAGAGCGTGCCGTTTATCGACGGCCAGCCGCGCGACGAGCTGGGCAACGACATCTTCAGTGTCGGCCAGGAGAAAAACCGTAATACCTACGGCGTGGACTTCACCTGGTCGATCCTGGATTTCGGCCTGTCTTATGTTCGAGCCAAGCAGCAGGCCAACCAGTACCTGATCTCGGTCGAGGAAGAGCGCAAAGCGGTACAGAACCTGGCCCAGGAAACGCGCTCGGCGTACTGGAAAGCGGTCTCGGCCACGGCGCTCCTGGAGCGCGTAGGGCCCCTGATGGACCGCGTCAACGGCGCGCTGTCCAACAGCCGCGAGATCACGCGCCAGCGTATTTCCGATCCGCTGACCAACTACAGCTACGAGCGCAGCCTGCTCGATGTCAAACGCGCGCTGCAGAGCCTGCGTGAAGAGCTGATCGGCTCGCGCGAGAAACTGGCCCAGCTGATGGGCCTGCCGCCGGATACCGTCTATCAGCTCAAAAGCTATGACGCCGACGAGCTGGATGCGCCGAACGCCGTGTTCGACATCGACACGATGGAAAACACCGCGCTTTTGCAGCGCCCGGAGATCCTGTCGGCCAGCTATCGCAAGCGTATCGCGCGCGACGATGTGCGAGCGGCTTTGTTGCAGATGTTTCCCGACCTCTCCCTGTCCGCGGGCTACCAGCACGACAGCAACGACTTCCTGCGCTATAACGATTGGGCCAGCGCGGGGGCGTCGATCAGCTACGACCTGCTTAATATCTTCCAGACCAAGGCGAAATACGACGCAGCCAAGACCAGCGTTGAAGTCGCCGACGAGCAACGCCTGGCCACGGCACTGGCCGTACTCACCCAGGTGCACCTGGCCGCGCTTGAATATCGCTCGGCGCGCGAACAGTTGGCGACGTCGACCAACTATCTGACCGTGTCGCGCAATATTTCGGACCTGGTGTTCAACCAGTCGGAGGCCGGCTCTACGGGCAAGCTCACCGCGATTAAGGAACAGCTCAACTCGCTGGTGGCCGAGCTACGCCGGGATCTGGCCTATGCCGATCTACAAAACGCCTTCGCCCGGATCTATCAGAGCATCGGTCTCGATCCATATCCGCAGGATGCCGGCGACACGCCGGATGAACTGGCCAGCGCGATCTCGCAGCGTCGGGCCGCCTGGCAGGCCGGCTATATCGGCGTGGTCATCAAGCCGATCGCCAACCAGGGTCCGGTGCTGACCGATCACGAAGGCACCACCCAGCCGAGCTTTACCTTCGCCGACGATACGTTCACGGTCGGTGGCGACGTGACCTATCAGGCCACGAGCGAGAACGGCGCGCTGCCGGGCTGGCTGCACTTCGATTCGGCCACGCGTACCTTCCGCGCCGATACCGGGGCCCCGGTGCGCAACACCCCGATCACGATCACTGCCATCAACGAAGAAGGCGTGTCGGCCAGCGATTCGTTCGTGTTGCAGACCAATTTTGGTAGTTCCTAAAAAGAGGTCAGGTGTGTCGTCGCTTGTCGAATCGCCGCTAGAGCCCGGACGGAGTGCGATCGCCTATCGACAGCTGGAGGTCTTGAGTGCCAGCGCGCATCGAGACTTGAAGCTTGTGCCGCAGAGCGATTATCGCTTTGCGGCACGGGTGGCCCAAGTGCCTCTCGTCGCCGAGGAAATTACCGAGGCGGCCAAGCATTTTCCGATCGTGTTCACCCGCGCCGGCGCCGATGTTCAGGCGGTGGCGCTACTGAGCCTGAACGAAGATGCCAACGTCTTCGTCGGCGACGACGGGCGCTGGCAGGCACGCTATGTACCGGCGTGGCTGCGCCGGTATCCGTTTACCTTCGCAAGGCCCGCCGATAGCGACGCGTCGGACGAGCAGCTGGTGGTCATGATCGACAGCGCGGCCCCACATATTCATCACGATGCCGGCCAGCCGTTATTCATCTCGGCCGCGGGTGAGAGTGGCGACAATGACATCGCTCGAGGCCCGGCGATCGACCAGGCTGTGGACTATCTAGAGCGCTATCGGCGCGCCAGTTTGTCCACGGGCCAGCTGGTCGCGCCGTTGGCAAGCGCCGATCTGCTGGTTGAGCGTAGTCTGGATGTGTTCACCAAATCGCGACACGCCAACCGAGTCGGTGGGCTGCAGATCGTGGACCGTGAACGCGTGATGAGGGCGCCAGACAATGCGATCGCCGGGTGGACGCGAAGCGGTCTCTTGGAGGTCGTGCACGCCCACTGGCAGTCGCTGACGAATTTTCGGCGTTTGACGCAATAATGTGTTGAGGCAGGCGATGCTATGAATCGATACGTGTCATCTTGGGCAAGCACAGCCGGGCTGGCCGTGGCTGCGGTGATAGGCGTGGGCTGCTGCGCCAACGCGGCAGCGGCCCAGCGTGCGCAGATCGAAGCGCTATACAGCACCACGATCTCCAGCGAAGTATCGGGCCGGATCGACGACATCGGCTATCGCGAAGGCGAGTCGTTCAAGAAGGGCGCGACGCTGGCTTCCATCGATTGCACGTCCTACGCGGCCGAGCGCGACCGTGTGGCGGCCAAGCTGGCCAGCGCCCAGGCCAAACGCGACAACCAAGAACAGCTCGCGCGGCTGGAGTCGGCCGGCAAGCTCGAGGTTGATCTGGCACGGCTGTCGGTCAACGAAACGTCGGCCGAGCTGCGGGCTGCTAGAGCCAACGTCGCGCGCTGTAATATCAACGCGCCGTTCGCCGGCCGGGTCAACAGCCTGGAGGCCAGCCTGGGCCAGAGCACCAAGCCCCAGGACAAACTGATGACCATCGTTGGCGAAGAGCTCAACGCGCGCGTTATCGTGCCGGCTAACTGGCTGTCGTGGCTCAAAAAAGGCGATACAGTCAATCTGTCGGTCTCGGAAACCGGTACGCCGGTGACCGCCCACGTCGTGCGCATCGGCGCCGCGGTAGACCCGGTCAGCCACACCATCCCGATCTGGGCCCGCTTGGACAAGACCGCCGACCTGCGGCCGGGCATGACCGCACGGGCAGCATTCCCCGGCGCGCCCAAGGCCGGTAAAGACAACACCGACGACACAGAACAGACGACAAAACCCGCGTCTTGATGTTTGTTTCGATAATGTTTGGCCGCCGTGGCGGATAGTCCCGGCGTCGATACCAACCGCCTGTCGGCGCTGTTCGACGTTGAACACCGCGCCCGCAGTGCCGCCGACCTGACCACGCTTCGCTTCGTTATTGTCAACGAAAGCCGGCGGGTGTTTGGCTATGCCCATGCCGCGCTGATCGAGCCGGCGGTGACGGGCTGGAAGATCACCGCGGTCTCGGATGTGGCCAGCGTGGATCGCAACGGTCTGTTCGCCCAGTGGGTCGAGCGCGCGTTCGCCCAGCAGAAGCCGACCGACGACAGCGCCTTCGAGCTGTCAGAGGCCGCGCTTGGCGAATGGGAACGCGGCGTCTGGCCGGACGTCAGCCCGTCGCAGGTGCGCGTAGTGCCGCTGGGCCTGCCCGGCCACGCCCCGGTGGCCTGGCTGTGGCTGGCCTCGGAACAGCCGTTGGACGAAGGCGCGCTGTCGTTGACCGAGCACCTGGCCGAGGTTTATGGCCATGCGCTGGCAGCACTGTCGCCCAAGACGCGGCGCCGTAGCCTGTGGGAGCGCTTGTCCAAGCGGCGCTACTGGGTGGTGCTGGCGATTGCGGTCGGTTTGCTTTTGTTGCTGCCGATCCATCTCTCGGCGCTGGCCCCGGCCGAGATCGTGGCCCGTGACCCGGATATCGTGGCCGCCCCGTCGGACGGCGTGGTCGAAAAGGTATTGGTAGCCCCCAACGAACGGGTGGCCGCCGGCCAGCCCTTGGTCGCGCTGGACGATATCGAGACACGTAACCGCTATGAAGTCGCCAGCGAGCAGCTGGAGGTGGCCAACGCCCAGCTCGAGCAGGCTGAGCAGGAAGCGTTCTCGGACGCTCAGTCGCGCGCCGAGCTGGCGACCCGACGGGCCGAGGTCGGCCTGCGCGAAGTCCAGAAAGCCTACGCCAAGCAGCAGCTGGACCGGATCGTGCTCAAGGCGGATCGCGCCGGTATCGCGATTTTTAACGACCCGGACGACTGGGCCGGCCGGCCGGTCCAGACGGGCGAGCGCATCATGCAGCTGGCCGACCCGTCGCGTCGTGAGGTCCGTATCGACCTGGCCGTTGACGACGCGCTGCTCTTGTCCGAAGACGCGCCGATGAAGCTGTTTCTGGACGCGCATCCGCTGTCGCCCGTGGCCGGGCAGATCGTGCGGGTTTCCTACAAGCCCGAGGTCGACGATCACGACTCGATGGTTTATCACGTGACCGCCCGGCTGACCGGAGAGCGCGACTGGCTGCGTATCGGTCTGCGGGGGACGGCCAAGATCACCGGCTCGCGCGTGCCGTTGATCTATTATCTGCTGCGCCGGCCGATCGCTGCCCTGCGCCAGACCGTGGGTTATTGATCGGTGAGCGCCATCGCCGGCGATAAAGACGACGAAACGCTGGTGCTACCGGCCCTCAGATCCGATCTACGTCTGGCCCCGGCGGCCCCGGATACCGACGGCTCGCCCATGTGGACGCTGTTCGATCCGCTACGAAACCAGTATTTTCACGTCCACGTGCAGGGCCTGCGCTTGATCCGTCACTGGCGGGCCGGCGCCACGGCCGGCGATATCGCCAACGACATCACCGCCGATGGCGTGCCGATGCGCGCCGACGAGGTGGCCGGCATGGCCCGGTTCATGGCGGCCTCGAACCTGACGGCCGCCGGCGCGCCGAGCGATACCGCGCGGCTGGTCGACCAGGCGCGGCGCGCGCATACCACCTGGTACGCCTGGATCATGCATCGGTATCTGTTCTTTCGGATACCGCTGGTGCGCCCGGATGCGTTTCTGGTGCGCTGGCTGCCCCAGGCCCGCAAGCTGATCGCCCGTCCCATGCGCTGGGCGCTGGTGGTCATTGGCCTGCTGGGCTTTTATCTAGCCGGTCGACAATGGGGCGAGTTCACGAGCACGTTCGTGCATTTTCTCTCGTGGGAGGGCCTGGTCTGGTACGGCATGGCCCTCATGGTGGTCAAATCCGCGCATGAGCTCGGCCATGCCTTCGTGGCCAAACATTTCGGCTGTCGGGTGCCCTCGATGGGCGTGGCGTTTCTGGTCATGGTGCCCATGCTCTATACAGACGCCACCGACACCTGGCGCCTGATCAAGGACCGGGATCGGCTCAAGGTCTCTCTGGCCGGCGTATGCACCGAGCTGGTCATCGCGGTTCTGGCCACCTGTGCCTGGGGGCTGCTGCCCGACGGTGGCCTGCGTCAGGCAGCATTTTTTCTGGCAACGACCAGCTGGATCGCCACGGTACTGGTCAATCTCTCGCCCTTCATGCGCTTTGACGGCTATCACGTGCTGGCCGATCTCTGGGGCATTCGTAACCTGCAGCCGCGGGCGTTCGCACTGACCCGCTGGCGCCTGCGCGAGGCGGTCTTCGGGTTCGGCGAGGCGCCACCGGAAGCATTTGCCCCCCGGCGCCGACGCTTATTGGTGGCCTACGCGATCGGCACCTGGGTGTATCGCTTTTTCTTGTTTTTAGGGATTGCGCTGCTGGTCTATCACTTTGCCTTCAAGATCTTGGGCATCGTGTTGTTCTGTATCGAAATCGGGTATTTCATCGTGCGACCGATCGTTAACGAGCTGCGTGAAGTCTGGGACCGCAAGTGGCCGCTCAACCGGTCACTGGTACGCACCGGGCTGATCCTTGTGGGGCTCCTGGCACTGCTGTTCATCCCCTGGCATGGGACGGTGGCGCTGCCCTCGGTGATGGTCGCCGCAGACCACACCGAGATTCACGCCCCGGAAGCCGCGCGTATCCGGTCGGTGGCGGTGACCGCCGGCGATCGCGTCAAGAAAGGTGACACGCTGTTCGTGCTGGAAAGCCCTGACCTGGTTGAAAAGATCGCCGAAGACCGCGAGCGCATCCGCGTGATCGAGACCCGTCTGGCCCGGCGGGCCGGCTCGCCCGAGGATCTGGCCGCCAGCGGCGTACTCGAGCGGCAACGCGCCGAGTTGAACGCCCAGATCGCCGGCTTCAAGAAACGCCAGGACGCGCTGGCCATCACCGCGCCCTTTGCCGGGCGCATCACCGATCGGGCCCCGCTGCACGCCGGTGAATGGGTCAATCCTCGACAGGCTCTGGCCCAGGTCGTGGCTGCAGGCGGCGCGCGGGTCTATGGCTACGTTGAAGAAGGCCAGCTTGGCCGTATCGCCGTCGATGCGCCGGGCCGGTTCATTCCCGACGACGGCATCCACGCGGCCGTCGATCTGCACGTCGCCGATATCGACGATGCGGCCAACGAACAGCTGGCCTATCCGATTCTGGCGGATCGTCACGGCGGCCACCTGGCCACGGTACAAGCGCCGAACGATGGATCAACCCGCGGCGACGAGCGTCCCACGCTGGACGGCGGGCAGTATCGTGTGACCATGGCGCCGACCGAAGCCACCGCCGCGCCGGAATGGCAGATTCGCGGCGAGGCCCGAGTTCAGGGGCCGGCCGAAAGCATTGCCGGGGCCATCTTTCGTAACGCGGCCGGCGTGTTTATCCGCGAGAGCGGGTTCTAGCCGAGGTCGAACTCGGCCACGACCGGCACGTGGTCCGAGGGGCGCTTGCGGCCGCGTTCGCCCACATGCGCCTTGCATCCGGTACAGACCTTTCGCAGCGCGCTGGATGCCAATACATGGTCGATGCGTAGGCCGGCGTTGCGGGCCCAGCCGCCGTGTCGATAATCCCACCAGGTGAAACAGTGCCGGCCTTCTTTGTCGGCCTCGAACAGCGGCCAGAGATCGGTCAGGCCGGCGTCCAGCAGAGTCTGCAATGCAGCGCGCTCGGGCTCTGAGCACAGGATACGGCCTTCCCACTTGTCGGCGTCGTAGGTGTCGCAGGGGCGCGGGGCGATATTGAAATCGCCGGTGAGCACCAGCCGGTCGTGGCGGGTGAGCTCGTCGGCGAGCCATGTGGCAAGGGCGGCAAACCATTCCAGTTTGTAGGTATAGCTGGGGTTGTCGATGTCCTTGCCGTTGGGGCAGTAGACGCCGATTACCCGTGTGCCGTCGACCGTGCCGGCGATGACGCGCTTGGCATCGTCTTCAAAGCCGGGCAGGGCGTGGACCACGTCTTCGGCCGGCTGGCGCGAGAGCAGGGCCACGCCGTTATAGGTCTTCTGGCCGTTGAATACCGCGTGATAACCGGCCTCAAGCAGGGCGTCCACCGGGAACTTGTCGTCGGTGAGCTTAGTTTCCTGCAGTGCCAGAACATCGACCGGCGTCTTCTCCAGCCAGGCCTGTACATGGGGCAGGCGAACGTTGAGCGAATTGACGTTCCAGGTCGCAATCTGCATGAAAACACACTTTTGGGTAGCGAACGCGCATCAAAACGCACGTCGGTGTAGGGTAAGGATCCGTCCAACAAGCCCGGCCAGATCGTCATGCGAACCCGTGCCAAACTCGTTTTCGGCCTTATTGTACCGAGCCTGTGGCTGGCCGGCTGTGTCAGTGCCCCGCCCCCGGAGAGTTCGATGCGCGATGACAACACGTTTACACCCTGTGCCAGCGCGCCGCAGTGTGTCTCATCCCAGGCCAGCCCGGACGACAGCCACTACGTCGAGCCGCTGACCTATGCCACGGACGGGCGCACCGCGCGTTATCAGCTGCTTGCGTTGGTTCGCGGGCAGCCGCGTACGGCGATCAAGACCGCCGACGATCGCTATATCCACGCCACGTTCTCGACCCGGTTGGGCTTCACCGACGATGTCTATTTCCTGTTTCGTGCCAGCGAGCAGGTCATCGACGTCAAATCCAGCTCGCGTACGGGCTATTACGACTTTGGCGTCAACCGTCGCCGTGTCGAGCGCCTGCGGGCCCTGCTCGACGAGCAGCTGGCCGGGCGCTGAGCACTATACGAAGCCCCGAAGGCCCGAAGGCCACCGGGGCAGCACGTGCTACGCAGCCTGCTGGTCGTCGGCCAGCCCGCTGTGGCGCAGCAGGGCTTCGATGGCCGGCTCTCGCCCGCGAAAGGCCACGAAGTTGTCGACCGCGTTGCGCGTGGCCCCGCGCTCGAGCACTTCGGTCTTGAAGCGCGCCCCGGTGGCGGCGTCGAACAGAGCGGTTTCCTCGAAGGCAGCAAACGCATCGGCGGAGAGCACTTCGGCCCATTTATAGCTGTAGTAGCCCGCGGCATAGCCCCCGGCAAAGATGTGCATGAACGAATGCGGGAATCGGTTATAGGCCGGCTGCTCGATGGGGGCCACCTCGGCACGTACACGGGCCAGGGTGTCCATCACGCGGGCCCCGGCGGCGGCGTCGTGGTCCTTGTGCAGGCGCAGATCAAACAGTGAGATCTCCACCTGGCGCAGCATCTGCCAGCCGGCCATGTGGTTGCGCGCGGCATAGAGCTTGTCGAAGAGCGCCTGGGGCAGGGCCTCGCCGCTCTGGTAGTGGGCCGCGAATAGATCCAGCGATTCACGATGCCAGCACCAGTTCTCCATGAACTGGCTGGGCAGCTCCACGGCGTCCCATTCCACGCCGGCAATACCGGCCAGGCTGGGCTCGTCGACCCGGGTGAGCATGTGATGCAGGCCGTGGCCGAACTCGTGGAACAGCGTTTCCACTTCGCCAAAGCTCATC
>DCKU01000142.1:0-6318 GCA_002320455.1 Salinisphaera sp. UBA1666 | reverse complement strand
GTGGCCGAACTCGTGGAACAGCGTGGTCACTTCGCCGTGTGTCAGAAGTGCCGGCTTGTCGCCCACCGGCGGGGAAAAGTTGCAGGTCAGAAACGCCAGCGGCGTCTGCGTGCCGGCGCCGCTCACCCGCCGGCTCTGGAACGGGTGCATCCAGGCGCCGCCGCGCTTGCCCTCGCGGGCATATGGGTCGAGATAGAACACCCCGCGCAGGGTGCCGTCGGTGTCGTGGATGTCATAGACCGTGACATTGTCATGCCAGGTGGCTACGTCAGCGCGCGGGCTCACATGGATATCGAACAGCCGGGCACAGACCTTGAACAAGCCGTCGATGACGGCCGGGGCCGCAAAATAAGGCTTTAAGTCTTCTTCGGCATAGTCGTAACGCGCGGTCTTGAGCTTCTCGGCGTAATAGCCGATATCCCAGGCGGCCAAGGTGTCGATGCCGTCGGCGCGGGCCAGCTCGGCCAAAGCGTCCAGCTCGGCGTGGGCGGGTGTCTCGCTGCGCGCGGCCAGGTCGAGCAGGAAGGTCTCGATCTGCTTCGGGCTGTCGGCCATCTTCTTGGCCAGCGACTGCTCGGCATAGTTGGCAAAGCCCAACAGACCGGCGGCTTCGTGGCGCAGGGCCAAGAGCTCGTCCATGAGGGCCGAGTTGTCGTACTCACCGCCGTTGGGCCCCACGTCCGAGGCGCGCGTGGCAAAGGCTTCGTGAAGCTCGGCGCGCAGGCTGCGGTCGTCGGCGTAGGTGAGTACGGCCATCAGGCTCGGCGCGTCCAGCGTGATTAGCCAGCCGTCGAGATCCTTCTGGGCGGCGTTCTGCGCCAGCAGCTCTTTGGCCGAGGTGGGCAGGCCGGCCAGGCGGGTCTCATCGGTGATGTGTTTCTGCCAGGCCTGGGTCGCATCCAAGAGGTTCTGCTGGAACGTGGTCGATAGCTCCGAGCGGCGCTGGGCGATCTCGGCAAAGCGGGTCTTGGCCGCAGGTTCCAGCGCCACGCCGGCCAGCTCGAAGTCGCGCAGCATGTGATCAATCACGCGCTGGCGCGCCGGGCCCAGCTCGACATAAGCCGGGCTGTCCTTGAGCCGCGCCACGGTCTCAAAGAGCGCGGTGTTCTGGCCCACCTCCGAGGAAAACGCGGTCAGCTTGGGCACGCACGCCTGATACGCCGCCCGCCATTCGGGCGAATCCATCACCGCGTGCATGTGAGCCACCGGCGAGAACGCCCGGTCGAGCGCGTCCTGGCTGTCTTCGATGGGGGCGATGACCGTATCCCAGCTGGGGTCACCGGCGTGGGCCAGTGCAGTAGTGATGGCCTCGCGCGCCGCGGCGATCAGGTGATCGACCGCGGGCTCGGCGTGGTGCGGTGCCAGTGCGGCAAAGTCCGGCAGGGCCGGGCCATCGGTGGCGACCAGTTCCAAAAGCGGATTGGGAGCATCGGACATGACAAGAACACGTTCAGGCGATTGATAAACAAATCATGCGGCACTCATGGCGCTGATCAAGGCCGAATCGCGGCCGGCGTGGGCTGTGGTGGCCTGTAAGCGACGGGCCTGCCTACAATGAGTGCATTGATTCGTTGCAATACGCGCAAGGATGTTTCATGAGCGATCACTATGACTTGATCGTCATCGGCGGCGGTTCGGGCGGGATGGCCACGGCCCGCCGCGCCGCTTCCTACGGCAAGCGCGTCGTGCTCATCGAGCGCGGCCGTCTGGGCGGCACCTGTGTCAACGTCGGCTGTGTGCCGAAAAAAGTGATGTGGCACGCCGCGGAATACGCCACCGCCACGGCGCATGCCCACAACTACGGCTTTACCCACCCGTCGGCCGATCATGACTGGGCGCGGCTGGTGGCTAATCGCCGTACGTATATCGAGCGTCTGAACGGCATCTACGACCGCAACCTGGACAAGGACGACGTCGAGCTGGTCGTGGGTGAGGCAAGCTTTACCGGTGAGCGCGAGGTCACGGTCGGTTCGCGTCGACTCACCGCCGAGCATGTATTGATCGCCACCGGCGGCCAGGCCCGCTGGCCGGATATCCCGGGTGCCAATCTCGGCACCGACTCCGACGGGTTCTTTGAATGGGACAGCCGGCCCGACACGGTGGCCATCGTGGGCTCGGGCTATATCGCCTGCGAGCTGGCCTGCATGCTCAACGCCCTGGGCACGCAGGTCAGCCTGCTCTTGCGGCGTGAGCACGTGCTCAAGGGCTTTGACGACATGCTGGGCGATACGCTGATCGAGCGCATGCGCGACGCCGGCATCGACATACAGATGAATCGCCAGAGTACGGCACTGCATCGCCAGGAAGGCGGGCATATCGCGGTCGAGTTTGAAGACGGTGAGACCGTCAAGGGATTCGACCGGCTGATCTGGGCCATAGGGCGTGAGCCCAACACCGAGCGCTTGAACCTGGACGCGATCGGCCTGGCGCTGGCCGACGACGGCACAATCCCTGTAGATATGTGGCAAGACACCGCGCTGCCCGGTATCCACGCGCTCGGCGATGTGACCGGCGGGCCCGAGCTGACGCCCGTGGCCATTGCGGCGGGGCGGCGTCTGGCCGATCGGCTGTTTGGCGGCATGCCCGAGCGGCGGCTGGACTACAGCAACATCCCCACCGTGGTATTCACCCATCCGCCGATCGGCACCGTCGGGCTGTCGGAGGCCGACGCCCGCGCCGAGTACGGCGACGACGGCGTCAAGATCTATACCAGCCACTATGTCGCGCTCTATCACGGGGTGCTGGATGACAAGACGCCGTCTGACATGAAGCTGGTCTGTGTGGGCGAGGACGAACGCGTCGTAGGTGCCCATGTCATCGGCGACGGCGCCGATGAAATGACCCAGGGCTTTGCCGTGGCGGTCAAGATGGGCGCCACCAAGCAGAACTTCGACGATACCGTAGCCATCCATCCGACGAGCGCTGAAGAGTTCGTCACCATGACGTGAGCGCCCGTGTGGTTTCTCGCCTGTGTCAGGTGGCTGCGATGAGTCTCGTGGCCAGCCTGTTGGCGGCCTGTTCCGGGCAGTTCTGGGTCAATACGCTCGTCCCGCCCTGGGGCTATGCGCGCGATACCGATATCGCCTACGGCGAGATGGCGCGTCAGCGACTGGATATCTATCGCCCGGACCGGCCGGCGCCGGGGGCGCCGGTCGTGGTCTTTTTCTACGGCGGCAGCTGGCAGGAGGGAAACAAGGACGGGTATCGCTTCGTCGGTCAGGCGCTGGCCTCGCGCGGTATCACGGCCGTGATACCGGACTACCGGCTCTATCCCGAGGTGACTTTCCCGGCCTTTGTCGAGGACGGGGCCGATGCCGTGGCCTGGACGCGGGCACATATCGCCGATTACGGCGCTGACCCGGACAATCTTTTTCTGGCCGGTCACTCGGCCGGTGCACATATCGCTGCGATGCTGGCGGTGGCGCCGGATTATCTAAAAGCGGCCGGCGTGCCCCAGGGCGCGATCAGCGGCTTGATCGGCATGGCAGGCCCGTATGACTTCTTGCCGATCGTCGATCCGACGCTGAAGACGATTTTTGCGCCAGAATCAGCCTGGCCGCGCACCCAGCCGATTCATTTCGTGGACGGCCGAGAGCCGCCCATGTTGTTGCTCCACGGCGAAGCCGATGAAACGGTTCTGCCAAAAAACACTATCAACATGGCCGACAAGGTCAACGCAAGTGGCGGAAATGCCAGAATAAAACTCTATCCGGGCGTCGACCATGTGATGCTGATCGCGCCCCTGGCCTCGGTGCTGCGCTTTAAAGGCGATGAGCTGGACATGATCGATTCGTTCATTCGAGCGCACGTCGGGACAGGTTGAGTTCAGGTTGACCTCGTAAGGTCACGTTCTCTTGAAGCACGAGGTGGTCATGCGACGTCGAATGATAAAAAACGTCTGCGCAGCGGCGTGTCTATGGTTTGGCGTATCAATCGCACAGGCTGCTCCGGACACCACTGCCGACTGGCAGAGTATAAACGTCGTGGCGTCTGCCTATAACTCGCTGCCCGCACAAACCAGCGCCGAGCCGACCGTTGCGGCCTGGGGGGATCGCCTCAAGCCCGGCATGAACGCAATCGCCGTGTCGCGTGATCTTATCAAGAAAGGCCTGACGCACGGCACCAAGGTCCGCATCAAAGGCTTGCCCGGCGTGTATATCGTGCGCGACAAGATGGCGTCGCGCTGGAAGAACAAGATCGATATCTATATGGGTCGCGACGTGACCGCCGCATTGGAATGGGGCGTGCGCCACGATATCGAGATCGAGTACGCCGAAAACAGCTAAGAGCATTGGCACTCGTGCTGCGTCGGTCGTGGCGTCTGCGTTAATCTTTCGCCTTGTTATCTATCGACAAGGAATGCCCCATGGCAGGCCAGCTCATTCTTCTACGGCACGGACAAAGCCAGTGGAACCTCGAAAATCGGTTCACCGGTTGGGTGGACGTCGATCTCACCGAAACCGGCCGAGATGAAGCCCGTCGCGCAGGCCGGCTGTTGGCTGACGACGGCATTCGCTTCGATGTGGCATTTACTTCCGTGCTTCAGCGCGCGATTAAAACCATGTGGCTGGCGCTGGAAGAAATGGAGCAGCCCTGGGTCGAGGTCCAACGCCACTGGCGCTTGAACGAGCGCCATTATGGCGCGCTGCAAGGCCTGGACAAGGCCGAAACGGCCGAAAAGCACGGCGAGGACCAGGTGCATATCTGGCGTCGCAGCTACGACACGCCGCCGCCGGCCATGGAGGCCACCGATCCCGGGCACCCCTGCCAAGACCCGCGCTATGACAAGCTCGACGCGCGCGTTTTACCCGGCACCGAATCGTTGGCGCTAACGCTGGATCGCGTGCTGCCGTTCTGGCACGACGCGATCGCCCCGCGGCTGAAAGCCGGCGACAACGTGCTCGTGGCCGCGCATGGCAACAGCCTGCGCGCGTTGGTGAAGTATCTCGACGGCGTGTCTGACGACGAGATCACGGGCTTGAACATTCCCACGGGTATCCCGCTGCGCTACAAGCTCGATGACGCGCTGAACGCGGTTGAGTCGGGCTATCTCGGCGACGCCGAGGCTGCCGAGAAAGCCGCCAACGCGGTGGCCAACCAAGCTAAGAAATAATACGTTGACAGGCTGGGCGACGTGATCGAGACGATCAATCGATCACGTCAGCGCCGGATCGCGCTGTTCAAGCGATCACTGCTTGCATCCAGCAAGTCGTGGCGCGTCAGAAAAGCGTGGGCATCCTCGGCGTCGTTGGCAAACCAGGCGGCTGCCGAGCCCAGTCGAAAGGTGTAGCCCCAGGCGTCCATGTCCATACACATGTCGCCGCGGGAGATACCCTCTAGGCGGTCACAGGCCATGATCTGCCAGTAACAGACCGCGTTCTCCTCGGCGTAAGTGCCGCCGGCGTCGGTGTCCAGCACCGCCCGACGTTTGGCACTCATGCAGACATAATGGCCGGCCTCGTGTAGTGCGGAGTGCAGCGGCGTATCCGCGCGCACGATCAGCGTGTCGCCTTTGAGCCCGGCCTCGGCGTCGCCCCAGAAACTGCCTGGTATGGCTTCGTCGAGCCCGATTTCATCGACTTTCAAAGAAAAATCAGCCAGCAGCGCACGGAGCCGATCAACGCCAATCGCCGATACAGCGGTCACAGCGTCTGGTTCTGGCGTAGCGCCGTCGGTCATGAATCGCTCTCGAGTGCTTGGTATGGCCAGATCTTAGCCAAGCTTGTTGCCAGGTCAACAAAACGTGCGTCCGCGTGTCATAGCCCGCGTTGTTGTTGATGATCGGCCGATCCAATCATCGCCCAAGAGCTCGC
Organism: Salinisphaera sp. UBA1666; assembly: GCA_002320455.1. Lineage (GTDB taxonomy): Bacteria > Pseudomonadota > Gammaproteobacteria > Nevskiales > Salinisphaeraceae > Salinisphaera. Next base: position 505 of record DCKU01000142.1, on the reverse strand, counting down.
GTGTTATTCTGCGTGCAAGATACAGATTTGGAGACCTTATGACGCTTGTCGATGACGACGCAACGATTCGTGACATTTTGGCTCAGGTGCGCCGGATTGCCGTAATCGGTTTGTCACCGGATCCGGAGCGTCCGTCGCACGGTGTGGCCAAGGGCATGATCGAGGCAGGTTATGACATCGTTCCGGTCAACCCGTTCGAAAGCAAGATTCTGGGCCGCAAGACCTTTGCCGATCTAAAATACGTCAGCGACGCGGTGAATATGGTCACCGTATTCCGCGAGCCCAAGCACGTACCTGAGATTGTAGAGATGTGCATCGAGAAAAAGGTGCGCAATATTTGGCTTCAGGAAGGCGTGATTCATAACGAAGCGGCCAAGTACGCGGCCGAGCACGGCATCCACGTGGTCATGGATCGCTGCATGCTCAAGGAATATAACCGTCTGCTGGGCTAGTCGGGGCGGCGTTCTTGGGGTTGTCCCTTGGGCCTGTTGAGGTTTCATCCGAG
>DCKU01000083.1 GCA_002320455.1 Salinisphaera sp. UBA1666 | reverse complement strand
CGAATGGGCCGGTGGCCAAGCCCCGGCAATCCGGCGTTATCGCTCGTTCACGTGGAATAACCACGCCGCACTCGCGATGCCTTGTCTTGCCGCGGCTTGGCCGCCGATGCGCCGCCTTATCTTATGACGACACGCCCTAGTCGCCGGTCGAGTCTACGGCCGGGGGGTCGGCCGGCCCGGGGACGATCGTCATGCGCCCACGGGCGTCGAGACGGATCTGTCCGGCAGCGATCTGGCCGCGGCTTTTGACCAGCCGAAAGCGCATGGGCGCTGAATCCTCGCGCTCGTCGGTCACCAGTAACCGGGCCGGGGCGATGGTCTGACCGAGTGCGGCCAGTTCTGGGCCTTCGACCCAGAGATAAGAGGTCGGCGCGGCCAGATCTGTGGCCAGATCCGTTGGCAGAGCCGGCCGCGTCTCGGCCGGATCGCCGGCGAAGCACACGGTCAGCCCTGCCGAGCTCAGGCTCGCGCTGACCGGCCGGTTGGTCACGGCCGGGCCGGGTAGGACCTCTTGTGCGTCGATAACCACGGTATCGCCGGTTACGCGGGTACCGGGGCCGTCCAGCGACAGCAGCCCCGAGAGCGGTGTGTGGGCCAGATTCAACAGCCCGCCGACGGGCAGGCCTAGCACGTGCTCGTCGCGCACGGTCAGCCGGATCAGCCCGTCGTCGGTCACGTGGGCATCGGTGGTGGCGCGAAACGACAGCCAGAACGGCGGCACGCGATGCCACAGCCGTACGCCGCCGGTGACCTGCATGGCATCGCGCTCGGGCACGAAATGAACGTCGTTGAGCGCGCGCGGCGCGTAGTCGAGGATGCGGTCGTTGAACAGGCGCGTGAGCTGATCGGCCGACAGCCGGGCACAGCCGGCCGTCACGCGGATAGCAAACGAGTCGGCGTCTTCCAGGTCTACCCGCTGATAGCCGCTGCGGGGGCCGAGCTCTGCGGTGAGATCGATGAGATGCGCGCTGACGGTATCGCTCATCAGGATATCGACGTTGTGCGCGCGCACGGCCACCGACGGCGAGGCGGCTGCCGAAACTCCGGGCAGCGACAGTGCAACGAGTGCGGCGATAACGACACGGGCACGGCTCATGAGCCGGACTCCGGTGCGGCCAGACGGGCGATGAAGGTCGCGCGCGCAGGCTTGGCCAAAAGCTGGATATGCCCGCCCGCCAGCTGGGCGCGATAATCGGCCAGAGAGAGAGTCAATGGCTGATCGGCATCAGCCGATTCCAACTGAATGCGCGGATCATCGGTATGCAGGGGCCCGATTGCCAGCTGCCCGCCGTGCAGCAGTACATAAGACCCGGCCGGGCGCGCCGTTGCGACCGCCGGCGTGTCCTGGCCGTCGTCGAAGACAAGATTCAGGCCGCGGGCATCCAGCGCCGCGTCGGCGATTTCGAAGGTGATGGCCGGTGGCGGTAAAAGCGCCGGCACGTCGATCTCGATCTGGTTATCTCGCACTTTAAAAGCCGGCGTGCGGAGCGCGATGATATCGGCCAACGCCAGATGGGCCGCTCGCATCAGGGCCATGGCCGGGCGCCCGTCCACGCTCAGATGCGTCGGGCGCAAAACGAGATGCGTCGCATCCAGGCGCGACAGCCGGCCGGTCAGGTGGAAAGGCACCCAGCCGCGTCGACGAAACTCGCCGTCCAGTACGAGTTGACGGCCCTGCTGGGACAGCTTGAGCCCGCGCACGGCGGCTTCGGCGCCGAACCGGTCGCGCACGAGCGCGGCCAGTGCTGCGGTCGAAAGATGCACCTGTCCGCTGTTGACCTGCACTTCGAACTGCGACAGATCGTCGAGCACTACGGCCGGCTCGGGCGTTTGCGGCACCAAGCGCCCGCGCAACTGCTTGGTCTGAATGGCCACATCCGGGGCGAGCATGATCGTGGCCTGTGCGATGGCCACGAAAAGCGTGCGGCTTTCGGGTACACACGGCAGGGCGTCCGTCGCGGCCGTGGCGCAGTAGTCCGCGGCAGGCGGGGTCGGCCTGACCGTGGTGGCGTCGTCGGCAGCGGCCTGGGGGCCCTGGCACGCACAGACCAGGGCCAGCACGACGGCCAGCCCCGAGCACGTCGCCACCCGGCGTCTCATGCGAGCACAAGCGGCGGCGAGACAAGCCATCGCAGGTGCGACGCGCCCCGGCAGGCGCCAGCCGGTCGGGGCAGACCGACCCGGCGCTGACGATTCGACGGCTTGTCCGACAGAGACACGCGCTATACGCCGCCGTCGACGTCGATGAAAGCGCCGGTCGTGAACTCGGCCTGGGCCAGATAGAGAATCGCTTCGGCGATGTCTTCCGGCGCGCCGATCCGGCCCAGCGGGATGCCGGCAGGCGCTTCCTTGGGTTTGTTGGGCAGGCCGCCGCTGGCATGAATTTCGGTATCCACCACACCCGGGCGAACCGCGTTTACGCGGATGCCCTGATGCGCCACCTCGCGACACAGGCCTTCGGTGAAAGTATCGATGGCGCCCTTGGAGGCGCCGTAGTCGACGTAGGTGCCGGCGCCGCCGCCGCCGCCTGCATGGCTGGCCGCAGAGGAGATATTGATGATGTTGCCGCCGGCGCCGCCGTGTTCGGTGGACATGCGCCCCACGGCCTCGCGGGCGGCGATGAACGGGCCCACCACGTTGACCGCCATCATGCGGCTGATGCGATCAGCGCCCATCTCAGCCACCGGGCACGGGTCGTCCACGATGCCAGCGTTGTTCACCAGGCAAGTCACGCGGCCCAGTTTTTCATCAACGGTCTTGAACAGGGCCACCACATCATCCTCGACGGCCATATCCGCGGCCACGGCGATGGCCCGGCCACCGTCTTTTTCGATGGCCGCAACCACCGCGTCCGCAGCCTCGCGGTTGCTGCGATAGTTCACCGCCACGGCAAAGCCGTATTTGGCCGCCATCAAGGCGGTGGCCGCGCCGATCCCGCGGCTGCCGCCGGTCACGATCATGACTTTTTCCATAGCTTGGGTCTCAGAACATTGATTCGGTGTGTCATCGCCAGCCTAAGCCAGGCCCGCGGGGCTGGCCAGTCGCATCAGGTGCCACGCCAGAACAGGGCTGCGGCCATGACCAGGCCGATGACGATGATGCCGCCGCGGTGCCAGGTCGGTGAGATCACGTGGCCCAGAGCCGCGCCGGCCCAGCCGCCGGTTATCGCACCCAGCGCCATGAGAGCGGCGATCGGCCACTGGATCAGGCCGAAGGCCGCATAGGTGGCCACCGAGATGAGCGTCAGCGTGGCCGACATGACGGCCTTCATGGCCACCGAGGTCAAAAGCCGGTTCTGCCCGAGCAGGCCTAGCACGGCGATCATGATGATGCCCACGCCGCCATTGAAATAGCCGCCGTAAACACAGGTGAGATAGACCGCCGGCACGGCGGTCCAGCGGCTGATCGTGATTGCTGCTGCGGCCCGCTTGAGCCAGGGCCCGATGATGAAGATCCCCACGGCCACGAGCATCAGCCAGGGCACGATCGCTGAAAACGCGGCGTCGCCCGTCGCCAGCAGCAACAGCGCACCGCTGACCCCGCCGGCTGCCGCCAGGGCGACCATGACCGGCAGAGGAATGCCGGCCGGTGCGGCCACGTCGGCGCGCAGGCGCCAGAGCGTGGCCGCGTAGCCGGGTAGCACCGCTGTAGCACTCGTGGCGTTGGCCGCGGTGGGGGGCAGGCCGTAAAAAATCAGCGCCGGCAGGGTGATGAAGCTGCCGCCGCCGGCCAGGGCATTGATGGCCCCGGCGGCCAGAGCGGCCAACAGCAGGGCGAGAAGATCGAGCATGAAGACATAAAAAAAGCGCGGGCGTATTCGGGAATATACGGTTTTCAGGCGCCGCCGGTCAGTTCACTATCAGCGCCCATCAATCAATGACCCATCGGTGTTGTCATGCCCAGCCTGTTTGACGGGGCCAGCGCGCGGATCGAAGCCGCGCTCGAACATATCGATATTTCCGAGGACATCGCGCAAGGCCTGGCCCAGCCGGATGCCGCGCTCAAGGTTAGCGTGGGCCTGCGCCGCGACGACGGCTCGTTTGGCCTGTTTCCCGGCTATCGGGTGCGCTACGACAGCACGCTGGGCCCGGCCAAGGGCGGTATTCGGTTTCATCCGGACGTCAACGTGGATGAAACCACCACGCTGGCGTTCTGGATGACGATGAAATGCGCGGTGATGGGCCTGCCGTTCGGCGGGGCCAAGGGCGGCATCTCGGTTGAGCCCAAGGATCTGTCACCGGCCGAGATGGAACGCCTGTCGCGCGCTTACATCGACCAGGTGGCTGACTTCATCGGCCCGGATACCGATATTCCGGCGCCGGATGTGAACACCAATCCGCGGGTGATGGGCTGGATGGCCGATCAATACCGCATCATCAGCCGTGCCCACCGACCTGACGTCATCACCGGCAAGCCGATCGAGATGGGCGGATCGCCCGGTCGTACTACGGCCACCGGCGACGGCGCGTTTCACGTGCTTGCGACCATGATGGAGCGCTGGGAGCGCGAAGCGGCCGGCACTACAGTGGCCGTGCAAGGCTTTGGCAACGCTGGCGTGCGTTTTGCTCGCCTGGCGGCGGATGCCGGCTATACCGTGGTCGCGGTGAGCGACTCCGGCGGCGGGATCTACAACGAAGACGGTTTGGATCTGAACGCGGTTGAAAAAGCCAAGGCCGAGCAGGGCTCGGTCACGGCAGCCGAGGGTCAACAGATCTCCAACGACGATCTGCTTACGCTCGACGTGGATATTCTGGCGCCGGCAGCGCTGGAGTCGGTGATTACCGGCGACAACGCAGGCCAGGTCCGTGCCGGCGTGATCGTGGAGATTGCCAACGGCCCGGTCGCCAGCGAGGCCGATCAGATCCTGGCCGATAACAACGTGATCGTGCTGCCGGATATTCTGGCCAACGCGGGTGGGGGTACCGTGTCCTACTTCGAGTGGGTGCAGAACCGCCAGGCCTGGTACTGGGACGCCGATACCGTGGCCCAGCGTCTGGAAGCGCGCATGGTCGAGGCCACGAAGCGGGTGGCAAACCGGGCCGATGAGCTGGGCATCGGCCATCGCACGGCGGCTTATGTCATTGCACTCGAAAAACTCGACCAGGCCGCCCGCGCACGCGGTACCAGCGCGTTCTTCCAGGGCCGTGGCAACAGCACGGGGTAAGGCCTAAGCCGGGCCCGTCGACGACAGGGCCCGGCGCTCGGGCTGCCGCGCTAGTGCGATGCCCCGCTGGTGCGCTTGGACTTGATCAGGCTGGCCACCGTGGTGATGACCAAGATGCCCAGAATCACCGACAGACTCAGCCAGATCGGGATCTCGGGCACCACCTCGATATGCTGCCCGCCGTTGATGAAGGGCAGTTCGTTGGTGTGCAGGGCATGGATGATCAGCTTGATGCCGATAAAGCCTAGAATCACCGCCAGGCCAAACGATAGATAAACCAGCCGGTCGAGCAGCCCGCCCAACAGGAAATACAGCTGGATCAGGCCCAGCAGGGCAAACGCGTTGGCCGTGAACACGATAAACGGCTCGCGGGTGAGCCCGTAGATGGCCGGGATAGAGTCCAGGGCAAACAGGATATCGGTGGCGCCGATGGCAATCATCACCAACAGCATGGGCGTGATCACGCGCTTGCCGTCGATACGGGTGGTGAGCTTGTTGCCGTCGTATTCGTCGGTGGCCGGCAGGATCTTCTGGGCTGCACGGACCAGGAAATTGGGCTCGTAGTCTTCGTCCTCGTCATGCGACGAGCTGGCCAGGCTATAGGCGGTATAGATGAGAAACAGCCCGAAGATATAGAACACCCACGAAAAGTTCTCGATGGCCGCGGCACCCAGGGCGATGAAGATCGTGCGCAGGATGAGCGCGATGACCACGCCCACCAGCAGCACTTTCTGCTGATAGGCCCGGGGCACGTCGAAGCTGGCCATGATGATGACGAACACGAACAGGTTGTCGACCGACAGGCTCTTTTCCGTGACGTAACCGGCGAAATACTCGATGCCGTGGTCATGCCCCCAGACCACCCACAGCCCGGCGCCGAAGATCAGGGCGATCACTACATAGAAAACCGACCAGCCGCCGGCTTCCTTGAGCGAAGGTTCGTGCGGCGTGCGCACGTGGGCGAAGAAATCGAAGATCAACAACACCAGAATGCCGGCGATCGTCGATCCCCAGACCCAAAGGGGTACGTGCATTCTAAAAACCTCCCAAAACGCGAATAGATAAGCCAGAACCGCCGGTGCGTGTCGCCGCCGTGGCGGGTGCTTCTTTGGTCGGGGATGGCCCCGATCGGACACGCTGCTATCTTACGTGAGCCGTGATCGGCCCGGGGCACGTAAAGGGGCATGCGTTGACGTCATCAAAGCAATCCACCATCGGCTGGGCCTTCGGGCCTTTTCGGCTGTGTCTGCCGTTTATCCATTATCGCTTCGAATGGCCGGACTATTGCCAGGGCCTGGCCCTGTGTGCGGTCGATCTGGCGGCTATCCCGCTGATGACCGATCTGTTGGGCATGCCGTTTGCGGCGGCCCTCGCGGTAGTGATCATGAACGGCTTGTTGTATTTAACCCATCACCTGCTGGGTGATCCGGTCGTGCCGGGCTGGATCACGCCGGCTATTCCGCTGTTGATCGCCTACTGTGAAAGCTATGCGCCGGGCACCGAGCGCGTGCACGCGCTGATCGCGTTTCAGTTCATGCTGGGCGCGGTGTCGATTGGGCTGGGCGCCACGGGGCTGGCGCGGCACGTGGTTCGCGCGGTGCCTTCGGCGTTGAAGGCTGGTGTGGTCATGGGCGCCGGGCTGGCCGCGGTCAATACCGTGTTTGCCGACGACGGTCGGTTCTGGACCTACCCGGTGACGATCTCGATCGCCGTGGGACTGGCCTTCGCCCTGATTTTTTCGCGCGGCTTCAACGCGCTGAAGACGCGCTACGCGGGGGCGGCCTTCGTCGGCAAGCTCGGCATCTTCCCGATCATTGGCTTGGCCATCGTAGTGGCCCCGCTAGCCGGTGAGGCGCCCTGGCCGGACGTGCGTTTTGGCTTCTCGGCGCCGGATTTCGCGACCCTCTGGTCCGGCTATACCGTGTTCGGCGTCGGCCTGCCGCCGGTCGGTTTTTTTATCGCCGCGTTGCCGACGGTCGTGGCCACCTATCTCGTGGTCTTTGGCGACGTGCTCCAGTCGCGAGCGCTGCTGGACGAAGCCGCCGCGGCGCGGCCCGACCGGCCGATCGACTATTCGCCTGATCGCGCGCATCTGATCTTCGGGGCGCGTAACGCCACCATGAGTATCGCCGGGCCGGATGTGGCCATGTGCGGCCCCCTCTGGTCGGCCATGCATGTCGTGATCGTCGAGCGCTACAAGGAAGGACGGGCCGCCATGGGCTCGATGATCGGCGGCGCGGGATCTTTTCGCTGGGGCACCAATACGGGGCTCTTGCTGCTGCCGATCGTGTCGCTCATCCAGCCGATTCTGGGTGTGGCTCTGGCGCTCACGCTGCTGATCCAGGGCTATGTCAGTGTGCGGGTCGGCATCATGGAGGCACGCAACCGGACCGATCTCGGCATCGCCGGAGTCACGGCTGCTATCTTGGTGACACAGGGCGCGGCCTGGGCCATTGGCGTGGGGCTGGTGCTCTCGATCCTGATCCATGGCAAGGCGTTGGCCCGGCCCATGCCCGACGAGCTGTTTGATTCGCACCCGCACGCCTCTGACGAAGACGATGCATGAAGACTGAAACGACCGCCGAAGCGCCATCGGAGCGCTGGATCTGTGTGTATTGCGGCTCGCGCGACGGCGGCGATCCGGCGTATCGCGCGGCTGCCGCCGCGCTCGGCGAGGCGATCGGCAAGGCCGGTTATGGCCTGGTCTATGGCGGTGCACGCGTTGGCTTGATGGGCGCGGTTGCCGATGCAGCGCTAGCCGCGGGCGCGCCGGTACACGGCATCATCCCGCGCGGGCTGTCCGAGCGCGAGCTGGCCCACGATGGGCTGACCCGGCTCGACGTGGTCGAAACCATACACCAGCGCAAGCTGGCCATGATCGACGCCGCCGATGGTTTCATCGCGCTGCCCGGCGGCTTCGGCACGCTGGAAGAGCTGTTCGAGGTGCTCACCTGGCACCAGATCGGCTGGCACGACAAGCCCGTGGGGCTGTGCGACGTCGACGGTTTCTATCAGCCGCTTGTCGACTGCATGACACACATGCGTGACCAGGGTTTCGTCAGTGCGGCCAACGTGGCGCGTATCTGCGTGCACGATGACGCGGCCCAGCTGGTGGCCGAGTTGTTTGAGCCGGTGACGGTGCCCAACGACTGACGGTTACGTCATACGACGAAAGTAGCACCGGGCCGCGGCGGGATGATTGATACCTTGTCGCGCTTCCCAGCAGCTCGAGTTAGCGCGTGGCACCTTCACAAGACAGTATCTCGAATCGTCCATCGGAGAGCCCGGGTATCAGCGCACGGGTCGTGGGGCTGTTTCTGGGCCCGCTCTGGCTGATTGCGACCTTGCTCATCGGCGCGCCCGAGGGCCTGCCCGAGGCCGGCTGGCACTGTGCCGGCCTGGCCGCGATGATGGCCACTTGGTGGGCCACCGAGGCCATTCCGATCCCGGCGACGGCGCTGTTGCCGCTGGCGCTGGGTCCGCTCGTCGGCCTGGGAGATTTCCAGACCCTGGCCCACGGCTACGCCGACGACATCATCTTTCTGTTTCTAGGCGGGTTCCTACTGGGCCTGGCCATGCAGCGCTGGAATCTGCACCGGCGTATCGCGCTGACCACGCTGTTGGCCGTGGGCAGCTCGCCCAAGCGCCAGATCGGCGGGTTCATGATCGCCACCGGTTTCATCAGCATGTGGGTGTCGAATACGGCCACCGCCGTGATGATGTTGCCGATTGGCGTATCGGTCATCACCCTCATGGCCGATCGCGATTCGGCAGGCGTGGATCGCTATGCCACGAGTCTGCTGCTCGGTATCGCCTATGCCGCCTCGATCGGCGGTACCGCCACCTTGATCGGTACACCGCCCAATGCACTGTTGGCCGGTTATCTGTCGTCGGATCAGAATATCCAGATCGGCTTTGCTCAGTGGATGCTCGTGGGCGTGCCGACCGCGTTGTTGATGATGGCCGCAGCCTGGGCGTGGCTGACCCGCGGCAACTTCGAGTTCTCGGCCGGCGACGACAGCCGGGCCATGCTGCGCGACGAGCTCGGCAAGCTGGGGGCCATGAGCTCGGCCGAGAAACGCGTCGGTGTCATGTTCCTGCTGGCCGCAGCACTCTGGATCTGTCGTCCGCTGATCAACCAGGCCGGGGCTGATTTCGTCTCGGATGCGCTCATTGCGATGATCATGGGCGTGACGCTGTTCGTGTTGCCCGCCAGCGACGGCAAGGGCAGCCGGCTGATGAACTGGGAAAACGAGGCCAACGTGCCGTGGGGCGTGCTGCTGTTGTTCGGCGGCGGGCTGGCGCTGGCGGGCGCGATCAAATCCACGGGCCTGGCCGCGTGGATCGCCGACTCGATGGAAGTCTTTGCCGTACTGCCCACGCTGCTTCTGGTGGGGGCGGTCGCGCTGGTCATCATCCTGCTGACTGAGGTGTCGTCTAATACGGCTACGGCAGCGGTGTTCATGCCGCTGCTGGGCGCGCTCGCGGTGTCGGTCGACGTGGACGTGCTCTTGCTGACGGTGCCTGCCGCGATTGCCGCCAGCTGTGCCTTCATGATGCCGGTGGCCACGCCGCCCAACGCGATCGTGTTTGCCACCGGGCGGCTCAAGATTCAGTCCATGGTGCGTGCCGGGCTGGCGCTTAATGTGGCCTGCGTGATTCTGGCGACGTTGATCCCCTACGCCGTCATCCGTCTCGTCTGGTAGCGCGGCGTGGCGCAGGCGCTTGGCCCGCCCGCGTGTGTGGCGGCCTACGACCCCACGGCGTTCATCGCCGTGGACGTCGAGACGGCTAATGCCGATCCGGGTAGCATCTGCCAGATCGGCTTCGCGCGTTTTGCCGGGGGCACGCTGATCGATAACTGGTCGTGGTTGATCCACCCCCAGACGTATTTCTCGGCCGGCAATATCAGGGTTCACGGCATCCGCCCGGGCCACGTCAGCCATGCGCCAGACTGGGGCCAGGTGCACGATGCGGTGGCCGAGCTTTTGACCGACCGTATCGTGGTCTCGCACTCCAGTTTCGACGTCACCGCGTTATCGCGCGCGGCCGAGGCCATTGGGCGTGCACCGATCACGGCCCGCTGGCTGGATTCGGTGCGTATCGCCCGGCGCGCGTTTCCCGAGCTGCGCGGGGCCGGCGGTCACGGCCTGGCCCATCTGAAGACCGTGCTGGGTCTGTCGTTCGCCCATCACGATGCCGGTGAAGACGCCCGCGCGGCCGGCTGGGTGGTCGAAGCCGCGGTTACGGCTACCGGCATCTCTGTTGCCGAGTGGTTCACGGCAGCGCACCGGCCCGTGTCCAGCTTTCGCTAGGGCCTGTTGAGGTTTCATCCGAGCGCCGCGTTGGCGTCCGCAA
>DCKU01000153.1 GCA_002320455.1 Salinisphaera sp. UBA1666 | reverse complement strand
ACAGCGCTTGGCGCGGACTCGTATAAAACATCAACAGGCCCTATGCCCGGTCACATCACTGTGGCCGGGCTTTTTTATGCCTAAGAATTACGAGCGTTCTGATGCGCCTCGACGGCAGCCAGCACGCGCTGGCCGGCCAGCGCGCCGCGCCAGCCGGCGAGCAGCCGACCGTCGCGATGGCCGGCGACCAGGCGCGCCACTTCGGCGCGGCTGGCGAGTACCGAGGGCGATAGGTCGGCCTCCTCGGCTACCGCAGCCAGTGTGCTCATGCCGTGCTTGATGGCCCGCCGCGTCGGCCCGTCGGGCGGGCCGGCGTTCGGGTCCAAGAGCATCGGGCCGGCATCACGACCCCGGGCAATCGCTGCCAGTAGGGCCTCGGTGTGGCGCGCCAGCATCTTGTCTGACAGCTCGGTGGCGTCGGCCAGCGCGATATCGTCGGTCGGGGCCTGTTCGGCCAGCGTCAGAAGCGATGCATCGCTTAATATCCAGCGCCTGGGTCGATCCGAGGCCATGGCAACCGTTTCACGCCAGGCGGCCAGCTCGGCCAGCACCGGCTGGGCCTCGGCCGGCAGGTGAAACCAGCCCTTGACGCGCCGCCAAGCCGTGTCAGCGTCCACGGCGAAACGGGCCGGATCGGCCAGGCGTGTCGCGTCCTCGGCGGCCCAGTGTTCGCGATCGGATTCGACAAGACGCGCCTGAATGATTGGATAAGCCACCGCCAGATAGCGCACGTCGTCGGCCGCGTAGTCGATGGCACCGTCCGGCAGCGGGCGTTTGCTCCAGTCGGTGCGGGTATGGCCCTTGGCCAGTTTCACGTCTAGCAGGGCCTCGATCATCCGGGCATAGCCCATCTGATCATCCAGGCCCACGAGGGCGCCGGCCAGCTGGGTATCGAATAGCGGCGTGGGCATCACATCGAAGGTGTGTTTCAGCACCTCGAGATCCTGCTCGGCCGAGTGAAACACCTTGACCACGCCAGGGGCGGCCAAGAGCTCGATCAGCGGCGACAGGTCCGCGATGGCCAGCACATCGATCACGCCGGACACCTCGGCGTTGGCCAGCTGTACCAGGCAGAGTTTCGGGTAGTAGGTGCGCTCGCGCAGGAACTCGGTGTCGATGGCCACCCAGTCGCCCGTCATCAACGGCGCAACGAACGCGGCCAGGGCAGCGCCGGTGTCGATCGTTGTCGCATGAGCCGGCGGCTCCGGTATCATCGAGGCCGAACTCTCGCGTTTGGACTGCATAGGACGCACCTTGAACATAGGAATTGTCCGCCGACTGATCGATCTGGTGCTGTTCCGATGCGGGCCCCAGGATGTGCCCGGCAATCAGTCCACGCTGATCGCGACGGCTGGCGCGTATTGTATCGCGCAATTCGCCCAGATCGGCATGCTGGGCGCGCCGACGGCAGCGCTGGTTCAAGCGATACTGGCCACGATTCTTCTGGGCGCTTATGCCCAGGGCGTGCTGCGACTGCGCAAGTTGACCAACCGCTTCCATCAGACGGCGACCGCGCTGTTCGGCACCGGCACGCTGCTGACATTAGCCATGCTTCCGGCGACGTGGGCGTTGTTGCCGTACCTGGAAAGTATCGCCCAGGCCCAGCAGGCCAGCGATATTCATATGAACTCGCCCCTGGCCGCGCTGGCCTACGTCGTGATCGGCGTCTGGGGCCTGGCGGTCTATAGCCATATTTATCGTCACGCACTCGATGTGTCGATCGCCCTCGGCGTTGGGGTGACGATCGGTTTCGAGGCGCTGGTGCTGCTCGTATTTTCTGTTTTCGGTTGATGTTCGCAGTGTCCCCGGGCTGATGTCCGGCCGAGCTGTTCCCAAGGAGAGCTGATGCACGTTCATATTCTGGGCATCGGCGGTACGTTCATGGCCGGCGTGGCGCTCCTGGCGCGAGCCGCCGGCCATCGCGTGACCGGCTCGGATGCCAATGTCTATCCGCCGATGAGTACCCAGCTGGCGGCGGCCGGTATTGCGGTCACTGAGGGCTATCAAGCCGCGGATCTCATCCCGCATCCTGACCAGGTCGTGGTCGGCAACGCCATGAGCCGCGGCAACGCTTGCGTGGAATACGTTCTGGATGCGGGCTTGGCCTATACCTCGGGCCCGCAGTGGCTGGCCGAAAACGTCCTGGCGCACCGGCACGTGATCGCCGTGGCCGGTACCCACGGCAAGACCACCACCACCAGCATGATCGCCCACGGTTTGGTCCACGCGGGCCGAAAACCGGGGTTTCTGATCGGCGGTATCGCGCACGACCTGGGGGTATCCGCCCAGCTGGGTGATCCGGATGAGGTGTTTGTGGTCGAGGCCGACGAGTACGACACGGCGTTTTTCGACAAGCGCTCCAAGTTCGTGCACTACCGGCCGCGCACGGCCGTGCTCAACAACCTGGAATTCGACCACGCCGATATATTTGACGACCTGGCCGCTATCCAGCGACAGTTCCATCATCTCGTACGCACCGTGCCCGCCAGTGGTGATCTCATCGTCAACGGCGACGACGAAGCACTGGCCGCCGTCCTGGCCCAGGGCTGCTGGACACCGGTCACCGAGTTCAACACCCAGGCCGGCTGGCACGCCGAAGACGCCAGCGCCGACGGGCGCGAGTGGCAGCTGGCACGCGGCGACGAGACGCTGGCCGCGATCAGCTGGCGGCAACGTGGTGCGCACAACATTGCCAACGCCTGTGCGGCCGCCGCGGCGCTCCAGGCCGTGGGTGTGACGACCGCCGACGCCGGCGCAGCACTCGTGGCGTTTGCCGGCGTCAAGCGGCGGCTGGAACTGCGTGGTCGCCCGCGCGATATCGCCGTCTACGACGATTTCGCGCATCACCCCACGGCGATCACACAGACGCTGTCCGGCCTTTCGGCCGACGCCACAGGGCGGGTGCTCGCGGTGTTCGAGCCGCGCTCCAACACCATGCGCGCCGGGGTACACGCACAGAGCCTGGCGGCCAGCTTCAACCGCGCCGATCAGGTGTTCGTTTATACCGCCGATCTCAACTGGTCCGCGAGTGAGGTGTTGTCCGCACTCGGGCAGCGCTTAAGGCAGGCCGATGATATCGACGAGCTGATTGCGCACGTCAGCGCGGCGGCCAAACCCGGCGATACCGTGGTTGTGATGAGCAATGGCGGCTTCGGCAATATACACGAGCGGCTTCTCGCCGCCTTGGCCGCGGGGTAGCGAGCAAAAAAAGGGCCGCTCTGGGCGGCCCGGTATCGTTGACTCAGCGGATGATTCAACGATGGATAAGCGCTGTTACAACAGCCTTTCTAGTTTTTGTAAATTTCGTTGGTCCGAACCGCTCGCGTCGAGGCACGAGGGGGGACCGGAGCACGCGCGGCCGGCCAACGAAACATATTGCGATCCGTGGACCGCTTATTAATTCGCCCACCCACGCCGCGTCGCCGAGGCACGAGGGGGGACCGGGGGTTCACGACCCGGGCGGGCGAAACTTGTGACCGCCGACACCGAGAGGGAGCAGGCGATCGTCATTTCGTGTTCAACGTCTCCGTTTGCTTGTTCCGCTCCGACGTTTATCGGAATAACTGACGGGGTAGCAAGCGGCGTGCCAACTTTTTAATCATTTATATTCAAGGGGTTACCGGATAGCCGCCGGCTGGCGGTCCGTATCGCTGCATCGAGCAGGGCTTATCGATCAAAAGCGTCGCCGATTGGCAACGCCAGACAGCGCGATGCGCCTGAACCAGCGTGCCGACGGGAATAAGGCCTGTCGTCAAAAAGCGACAGGCGGCTGGGAAGTCCGGCGAGATGTCGCTATTCGACTACAGTGACTCGGCGCTGGGCTTATAGCGCGCGGCGTCGATGCCGTGCTTGGCCAAGAGCTTGTAGAACTCGGTGCGGTTACGCTCGGCCATGCGCGCAGCGCGCGAGACGTTGCCCTGCGTGAGACGCAAGAGCTGAACCAGATAGTCGCGTACGAATTCGTCGCGGGCCTCGGCCAGCGGGCGTATGGTCGTGGTACTCAGCGTTGGGTCGTCGCCATTCTGGGCCAGCGCTTTGTCGACTACCTGACGCGAAATGACCGGGCCGCGGGTCAGCGCGACGTTGTGTTCGACCAGATTAGACAGCTGACGGATGTTGCCCGGCCAGGCATAGGTCACAAGCCGTTCCATGGCCGTCGGGGCATAAACCTTGGGCGAGGCATCCCCGGCGTTTTGCTCCAGGAAATGCCGGGCCAGCGCGGCGATATCCTCGGGGCGCTCGGCCAGACGCGGCAGGCTGAGTGTGACGACGGCCAAACGATAATAAAGATCTTGTCTGAAGCGTCCCGCCGCTATGGCCTCGTCCAGATTACGATGGGTGGCCGAGATGACGCGTACATCAATGGCGACGGATTCGCTGGCGCCCACCGGGCGAACCTCTCGTTCTTGAAGCACGCGCAGCAGTTTGACCTGCAGCGTGATCGGCATGTCGCCAATTTCATCCAGCAGGATCGTGCCGCCGCGGGCGGTTCGAAGCAGGCCGGGCTTGTCGGCCTTGGCATCGGTGAACGCGCCTTTCTCGTGGCCGAACAATTCAGATTCCAGCAGCGTTTCCGGTAGCGCGCCGCAGTTGATGGCCACGAACGGCCCATCGGCACGCGGGCTTGCTTCGTGAATCACGCGGGCCATCACTTCCTTGCCGGTACCGGACTCGCCGGTGATCAGCACGCTAGAGTGCGTGGCGGCGACCAGGCGTGCCTCGTCCAGTCGCTCGCGCATCAGGGGCGAGCGGGTGATCAGCCGCGTCTGACCGGCGCCGGTCGGCGTGCCCAGCGCGGCCCCGCCCTGCGCCAGGGCCTGGTCGACCCGCGCCAGCAATTCGGTCTTGTCGATCGGCTTAGTCAGAAAATCCAGCGCGCCGGCCTGTGTAGCGGCCACGGCCTCGGGAATGGTGCCGTGGGCGGTGATCAAGATCACGGGCAGATCGATGTGCTCGTGATGTAAGCGCTTGAGCAGGCCCATGCCGTCAATACCGGCCATACGCAGATCTGTGATGACGCATTCGATAGGCTCGCGCTTGGCGATGCGCAGCGCGTCCTGGGCGTTGTCGGTATCGGTCACCCGGTGTCCGGCGCTTTCCAAACGCAAGGTGAGCAGACGGCGCAGGCTCGGATCGTCGTCGACGAGCAGGATATGGCCGAAGCGTTTATCCGCGCTCATCGTCCGACCTCTTGGCTGTCGAGCTGGCGTTCGAGATTCGACAGGGCCGCGATCTTGGCCCTTGCCTCGGCCAGCTGCTGCGTGAGACGCGCCACGCGGGCATCCGAGGTGGCGCCATCGTCCGTTTTTGCGACGGCCGGCTCGGATCGTGGCCTGCGGCTGATCTCGGTCAACTGGTGAGCCTGCAGGGCCAGAAAACGTCGGCTTATGCGATCCCAGCGAGCGTCGCGCGCAGCCATTGCCTTGCGGGCATATCGCGCGGCCTCATCGGGTGTGTAGAGCCGTTGATGCGGTGTGCCGAGGGCGAGCGACAGCCGGGCATAGTTCCGTGCATCCGGACGTATGCTGACCGCGCGCCGCATCTGGCGAACCGCTGTCTCACGCGTGGCCGCATCGCTCGTGGCCAGCGTGTCGGCATATTCCAGCAGGCCAACCACCGGTGACACGGTGTTGCGCGTCGCCGTGGGCCGCTTGTGTTCCGGATCACTCGCACAGCCGGCGACAGCAAGAGCGAGCAGGCCGATGAAAAAAACGTTGCGAAACGTCTTAAACCTGTCCGGGGCTTGTTGAGGCTTCATACGAGTCCGCGCCAAGCGCTGCTTTGCGCCAAGACGAGGCGTAGCGCGCGCCGCGCAGTCATTCTGCGCAAGCGCGCTAGAACGCTGGATTGC
>DCKU01000088.1:2392-10200 GCA_002320455.1 Salinisphaera sp. UBA1666 | reverse complement strand
TATCTTATGACGACACGCCCTAGGCTCGGGCAAGGGCTCGGCGTTGTCGCCGTCGCGCAACGCCGACCATAAAAAGCCGCCCTCGAAGGCGGCTTTTTTGCAGGCCATTGGCGCTGACTATCCCTGTCCGGGTTGGCCACGGCCTGCGCGGATCGCCTGCTGCGGCACCATGATGACCTCAGCGCGCTCGTTCTGGCGTCGCCCGGCCGGTGTGTCGTTGCTGGCGATCGGATGCTGGTTACGCATGCCGCGCGCCCCGATACGATCCGGGTCCACGCCGGCCTGCACCAGAAGCTGGGCCACGTCGCGCGCTCGTGCATCAGTGAGGCCCTGGCGATAAGCCGCCACCTGCTGCACGTGCGACAGATTCTGCTCGGCCAGCTGCTGGTTGGCGTTGATGAACGCTTGTAGACGCTGGTCGGCCGGCTCGGCGTTATCGGTGAAACCGAAGATCGCCACGCCGAGGTCGGGATGATTCCCCAGTAGCTCGACCAGGCGCTTGAGTACGGGCCGCGATGCCTCGGTCAGACGCGCCGAGCCCCGCTGGAACTGCAGGCTCCCGAGCAGCGTGGGCACCACGCGCTTGTTGATGAGCTCTTGGTCACTGAGCTGGCCGACATTACTGCCGCCGCTGCCCGCGCCGGCCATCGTCGGGCCCTGCGAGGCCTGTAGCGCGTTGAGATCATCCAAGCCAATCTCGCGCTGGGCCGTGTACTGGGCGATCTGGGCGTAGCGTTCGGCGTCATGGGCGCCATCGGCGACTGCCGCCAGCGCGTCGGCGGATCGATTGTCCTTGTCGGCGATCTTGTCCCAGGCAGCCTGAGCGTCGCTCAGCGCAGTCTCGGCTTTGGATAACGCTTCGGCGTCGTATTCGTTGACGCGCGACTGGGCCTTGGCGTCGGCGACCGCGCGCTCGGCGTCGCGCAGCGGCACGAACGTCGGCGCTCCGCCATTGGGATCACGTCGGATCGCATCTCGCCAGGCTTCGACCTGTGCTGCATGGCCTTCCAGGCGCGGCGCGTTGGGTACGTCGTCGCCGAACAGCGCACACCCCGGCAATACCAACGTGGCGGACAGCACGCCCCCGATCATCCATTGCGTTCGCATATTTATCCCCCGATCGGTGCTGTATTGGACAGCCCGGTGCCACCGGCGCCCATGTCATCGCCGTAGCCCAGCTCGTTGTTGTCGGCCGGGCCGTCAGACGCGTCGACGTCTTGTTGCTGGAGCTGGCCGAGCTGTTTGTCGACCGCCTTGGCCTGTGTTTCGACCAGCGCTTCGCGCGCGTCCAGGCGCGCCTGGGCGACCAGCACGTCTACACGTTTGCGTTCGTCCGGTTTCAGGTCTCGATCGGCACGCGCAGCGGCGAACAGAATATCGCGCGCCAGCGTGATCCGGCGGCGCGCGCTGTCGACGGCTCTGGGCGCGAAATCTTCGGCGTTGGCTCGTACGGCCTTGTCCAGTGCGCTGGTCGCCGGCTCGAGCGCGCTTTGATCGGGCACGGCCGGTCGGGCCGCGCTACCCGACGTGCTGGCACAGCCGGCCACGACCAGCGCCGCCGCAAGCAGCACGCTGAGTCGGCCGACGATCAACCCCCATGAAAAGCTCGTGTTTCGAGCAGGCGACATGACCCTCTCCCGGAAGTCGCTGGCCGTGGAATGCGGACAGCAAGGACAACACGTCGATCGTCAGACGAGTCATCTGACGATCCGTAAGACGCCGGAGTCTAGCAGCGCACTCGCCGGGCGTCGCAAACACGCCGGGCCCGCACAGCGCGCCCGGCCGTGCGCTCAGCCCGCGATCTGGCGGGCCTGTGCCAGGGTGCGGGCGCGCCCCACGTCCAGCCATCGCCCCGCGTGATAGAGCCCGGCGGCGCGTTCGGCGTCGATCGCCTGGCGGATCACCTCCGCCAGGCCGAAGCGCTGGCCGGCCCGCCCGGCGACCAGACTCGGCGACAGGCGCGCGATGCCGGCATAGGTCAAGCGCGTTCCGCGCCGTGCCAGCCGCCCGTTGGCATCGAGCGCGAAATCGCCCTGTGGATGATGGGCCGGGTTGTCGATCATCGTCAGGGTGAGATCCGCGGCCGAGCCCGCTGGCGCCACCATCAAGCGAGTTATATCGAAATCGGTCCAGACGTCGGCGTTGATCAGCAAGAAATCGGCGCTACCCAGCAGGCCGGCGGCCTGCGCGATACCCCCGCCGGTATCCAGCGCGCCGGGGATTTCGTCACTATATTCGATGGCCACGCCGTAGCGCGCGCCGTCGCCGAGGGCAGCCCGGATCTGGTCGGCCCGGTAGGCCACGTTGATCACGATGTCATGCACGCCGGCAGCGGCCAGGCGCGTCAGATGGTGGCCGATCAACGGCACGCCGGCGATCTCAACCAGCGGCTTGGGCACGCGATCGGTGATGGGGCGCAGCCGCGAGCCGCGTCCGGCGGCCAGAATCATGGCCTTCATGGCCGCGTTTCGTGGTGGGCCAGCGCGGCGGCAATCGGCGCGCGAAGCGGGGCGAGTGCGGCGTGGGCGTTGACCACGGGCGCCAGATAGCCGGCAAAACGGCCCAGATCAGCTGCATAGGCGTGCTTGCCCTGTTGATAGGCCAGGCGCACGAATAGCCCCATGATTTTCAAATGTCGCTGGGCACCGGAGAGTGCGACGTCGGTCTGAAAGGTTGGCCAATCGGCGGCCACCGGAATACCGCGGGCATGCGCGGCCTGCCAATAATCGTGCTGCCAGCCGGCGACCCGCTCAGCCGGCCAACTGATGAAGGCATCCATGAACAGGCTGGCCACGTCGTAGCTGGCCGGCCCGTAGCGCGCGTCCTGAAAATCCAGAATGCCCGGCAGCGGCTCGCAGACCATCAGGTTGCGCGGCATGTAGTCGCGATGCACGAACACCGGGGCCTGTGCGCTCATGCGATCGATGATGAACGTATATGCCCGGGTCAGCGCCTGTATCTGGTCCGCGTCCGGCGTCTCACCCAGCACATGCGGCAGATACCACTGATCGAACAGCCGAATTTCGCGCCAGAGCGTGGCCCGGTCGTAGGCCGGCAACACGCCGGGCCGGCTGGCGGCCTGCCAATCGACGAGCGCGTCGATGGCCACAGAAAACAAGGCGTCGGCGTTGTCGGGGTGCAGGCGGTCGATGTAGCGGATATCGCCCAGATCTGAGAGCAGCAACAGGCCGCGCTCGATATCGGCTGCCCGCACGCGGGGCACATGCAGCCCGGCGGCTTGGAAAAGCGCAGCGATATCCACGAACGCTTGGCTGTCCTGGCTGTCCGGCGGCGCATCCACCACGATCCAGCGACGGGCCGCGTCATCAGCGCGCCAGGTGCGAAAATAGCGCCGCGTGCTGGCATCGACCGATACATCGGCCCACGCGAGCTCGCCGCCCAGTTGCGCCTCGGCCCAACGTTTGCAAAGACTTAGACGGTGATCGGCAGATGCGAGCATAGACGTTTGGCGAGTTCGTTTCGTTGCGGGGGCCAGGGGCCGGGGCCCATAATCACGGCCTGGAAGGGCCGGCTCGGCGCCCGCTAGGGTGCGGCCGACAACGCGAGTTCGATGCGCCGCATGCGCGCATCGTATCGCGCCAAGGGGATAAACGCCTGCCGTGAAAAGACAAAGATCAATAGAAACCCGACGCGGCATGCCGCGCCTCGGCCTTGTGCTGCTGGGCCTTTTGCCGGCCACATCGGCATTGGGCGCCGAGACGAGCGCCGCTGATATCGCGACCTATCGCGGCTGCCCGGTGGCCCCGCCGCCGCTCGTGCTGCCTGACGATGCCGATACGTCCAGCCTCGTGGCCGATTCGGCCGAACTGGCCGATCAGGTCGCCACCGCCCGCGGCAACGTCCATCTCGAGCGCGACGGTCAGACGCTAGAAGCGCCGTTCGTGCGCTATAACCGCGCGACCACCCAGACCGAAGCCCGCGGCGGCCTCAAGTACCTGCGCGACGGGCTGTATCTGACCGCTGACAACGGCAACGTCAACACGAGAGCGCACACGGGCGAGTTCGAAAACGTCGACTACTCGGTGCTGACCAACGGCGCTCGCGGCAAGGCTAATCAGGTGAGCTCGGCCGGCAATAACAGCTATCAGCTCAACGGCGCCGATTACAGCACCTGCCCGGGGCCGACCAAGGCGTGGCTGCTTTCAGCCCGTCGGATTGACCTGGACCGCGCCAGCGGCCGCGGCGTGGCGCGCGATGCCACGCTCAAGATCTATGACGTGCCGGTGTTCTATACGCCGTATCTGAACTTTCCGATCGACGATCAGCGTCATACCGGTTTTCTGGCGCCGGTGATCGGCGGCTCGGGCAACTCGGGCTTCGAGCTGGCCACGCCGTATTACATCAACCTGGCCGACAACTACGATGCCACTATCGTGCCGCGCGTCATGAGCAAGCGCGGGCTGCAGCTGGGCGGGCAGTTTCGCTATCTGTACGAGCATCACGTCGGCCAGCTTAACGGTCAGATCCTGCCCTACGACGCCGAATACGGCGAAGAGCGGGACCTTTTGCACTACGAGCATCTGGGCCAGCTGTCCGAAAACGTCGGCATCGCGGCCACGTTCTCGCGCGTCAGCGACGACGACTACTTCGACGACCTGTCCAACAACCTGGCCAATACCTCGACCACCAACCTCGAGCGCAGCGTGGCGCTCGAAGCGGTGCAGCCGGGCATGCGCTTCACGCTGCTGGCCCAGGACTTCCAGACGCTCAACGACGACTTCAACGGTCTGGGCGGGCGCTTCGAAGACAATCCGTATCGCCGGGTCCCCGAGGCCCGCGTCGAGATGCTCACGCCCACAGCGCCCTTCCAGGTCGGCCTGGACGGCGAGTTCGTGAACTTCCGCCGCGACGACAGCGTCAACGCGTATCGCACCGACGCCCGGCCCAAGATCCAGTGGACCCACGATACCGGCGGTTATTTCTTGAATAGCGAAGCCGCCTATCGCATCACCCACTACGACCTGCGCGATCTGAACGACGCCCGCGGTTTCGTCACGCCGACCGACGACACCGTCAACCGCACGATCCCGTCGTTCGAAGCCGGCGCCGGTCTGCGGCTGTCGCGCAGTTTCAACAACGGCTGGATCCAGACGCTAACGCCGCGCATGCAGTACCTGCTGGTCGGCTACGAGGACCAATCGAATATCCCGATCTTCGACTCTGGCACGGCCACGCTGAACTACGATCAGCTCTACTCGCAAAACCGTTTTACCGGCCTGGACCGCGTCACCGATGCCAACCAGCTCACGCTCGGTGTGTCGTCGCGCATCATCTCGCCGAACACCGGCCGCACGGTGGGTGAAGCAGCCGTCGGGCGCATCACGAGCTTTCGGGACCAACGAGTGGACCTGCCCAACGCCGGCACCACCGGCTACGGCGACGACGGCTCTGACTACGTCGCCAGCGGCATGTTCTCGCCGATCGAAGCCTTCTCGGCCCGCGGCGTGGTGCAATACAACCCCGAGGACAGCCAGATCGACCGCGCGCTGGCCTCGACCACGATCGGCGAACGCGACGGCTATCAGCTCGACCTGGGCTATCGCTACTATCGCGATTATCGGCCGGCGCGCAACGTGTTCGGCGACAACCGCGACACCACGACCAATCTCATTCCGGGGCAGTTCGAAACGCTGTCCCAGATCGCGGTGGGCGCTCGCGCGCCGATCACGCGACGCGTGAATCTGATCGGCCGCTGGAACTACTCGCTGGAAGGTAGCCAGAACGTCGAAACCCTGGCCGGCGTGGAATATCGACCGTCCTGCTGCTATGCCGTACGCGGCGCGGTGCGACGATTCGTGGCCGACGACAACGGCAACCAGGACACCGCCGTCATGGTGCAGTTTGTCCTTCGCGGGCTGGGCCAGTTCGGCAATAGCGTGGCGAGCTTCGTGGACTCCAACGTATTCAGTCCCACGATGCAGAACGACTCTTACAACAGCTTTGATACGATCTCGGCACCATGAAGTGCGCAATGACCCGCTTTTCGCCGGCCCTGTTCGCGCTCCTCTGTCTGCTCGCAAGTGCTGGAGGCGTGCATGCTCAGGGGCTGGGCTCCCTGAGTGGTGGCATGGCCGGCAGCGGCGCCCAGGGTGACACGGGCAGCTTTTCACTGGGCCAGCGCCAGGGCGGCGGCCCGGCCCAGACCATCGATCAGATCGTGGCGGTAGTGAACGAGGACGTGATTCTCGAAAGCGAGCTGGACGCCGCGGTCGGTGAACTGATGCGCCAGCGCGGCGCCCAGGGAAACCCGGCCGCCGTCAGTGACACCCTGCGCTCGAAGGTGCTCGATCAGCTTATCCTGCGCCAGCTCCAGGTCCAGCGCGCCGAGAAAGACAAGATCGAAGTCACGCCGGCTGAACTGCAACAGGGCGTGGCCCGGATGGCCCGTCGCAACAACATGGACCCGGCGCAGTTCCAGCAGGCGGTGACGGCCTCGGGCATGAGCATGAGTTCGTTGCGCAATCGGATCCGCGAAGAAATCGAGATCTCCAAGGTCCGCCAGAAAGAGGTCATGGGCCAGGTGGCGATCAGCGACGCCGACGTCGATCGATATCTATCGAACCAGTCGCTGCGCTATTCGAAAGACCGGGCGTATCGTTTCCGCGAGATTGAGATCGCCCTGCCCGCCGGCGCCGATAGCACCAGCGAAGGCCTGGCGCGTGATCGTTTGTCCAGCGCGAGACGCGATATCGTCTCCGGCGACGTCAGCTTTGCCGACGCCGCGCGTCAAATCACCGACGATGATTCGGGCATTGGCCAGGCGGCCAGCCAGCGTCAGTCGGACTGGGTCAACGGTACGGATCTGTCCGATGCCGTGGACACCGAGCTGGCGAGTCTTGCGCCCGGCGAGGTCAGCGATGTCTTTCGCGGCGACGATGGCATGGTGCTGCTACAGCTGATCGATGATCGTGGCAGCCAGGCGAGTGACGACGACGGCGAAACCGTCATGGTCACTGAAGCCAACATGCGCCACATCGTGCTTCAGCCCAACGAAATTCGGAATGCGCAGCGCACGCGCGAGCTGGCCCGCACCGTGCGTCAACGTATCGCCGCCGGCGACAGCTTCGAAAATCTGGCGCGCGAATACTCCGACGACAGCGCGACCGCCAACCAGGGCGGGCTGGTCGGCTGGATCCCGCTCAACCGGCTCGAACCGGGCACCCGCCGCCAGATCGAAAACCTGTCGGCCGGCGAGACCAGCCGCGTCTTTCAGTCGGCCAGCGGTTATGAAATCGTCCAGGTCGAGGACAAGCGCGAAGTCGACGAAACCGACAACGCCAAGCGCAACAAGATTCGCCAGCAGCTGGGCCGCAAGCAGGCAGCCGAAGAAGGCAATCTCTGGCTGCGCCGGCTGCGCGATGAGGCCTACGTAGATATCCGCATGCCTGGGTACCAGCCCACGCCCGATTCGTGACACCCCGGCTGGTCATTACCCCGGGCGAGCCCGCCGGCATCGGCCCGGACCTGGCCGTGCGCATTGCCCAGGCGCGACAGGACGTAGAGCTGGTCGCCGTCGCCGACCCCGATATGCTGGCCCAGCGGGCCGAGGCGATCGGGCTGTCGCTTGATCTAACACCGGTGGACTACAACGCGCCGCCGGCGCCTAACGGCCCCGGCCAGCTCAAGATCGATGCCCAGCCGCTGGCCGCGCCCGCCGTGGCCGGCATGCTTGATCCAGCCAATGCGGCTTATGTGCTGACCTGTCTGAATATCGCAGTCGATCGCTGCCGAACCGGCCAGGCCGATGGCATGGTCACCGGCCCGGTCCACAAGGCCGTCATCAACGA